>NZ_JAJAFZ010000074.1:0-20964 GCF_025384895.1 Photorhabdus kayaii | reverse complement strand
CAGGTACAATCAAACTATTTGATTCTGTTATGGTATACGCCCCTAATTCTCCCGGGGACGGCTTATTTGTAGCGCTATATACGCGAACACCGGTATCATATACTCCTCTACCGTAAATGGACCCTGTTGCATCCACATTCCCATTGACAACCCCACCCGATTTTTGATAAGCACCATTCGCCAAATTCACCGTCTCCACCAAACCGAGGTTTTTCACAAACGCATTCTTGTCTGGAATGTCGGCGCCGTTTTGATTTTTGGCGAGCTTAGTGTTGGCGTTATTGTTTACATCAGTAACTAACTTCTGAGTGGCTGCAAGGGTATTACTGTTACCTGTTTTGTCTGTGAGTTGGGTGATGCCTTTTTGGGTTAATGAGGCGTCGTGAACTTCCGGCAGGGCATTTTTAATAGCAGCCGCTAAACTCTTTTTCAGGGCGTCGATATCTCCATTATCCAGAACATCATTGCCGGACTCATCAGCAATATATTGTGCAAGAATATGCGTAATAATAGATGACTGGCGCCATGCTTTATTTAATTCACGTGACTTTGCAACACCCGCACTAAATCCATTAACTCTTGCAGCTAATGCTGCGTACTCGTCATTTGATAATACATTAGCACCCTCGGCTATACCGAAGGTTAAAAATTCATTCTTAGCCATTTACTTACTCTTAATTTAATAGAATGGGCCAACCGCCGGCATCAAATCCGGCGATGTATTTACTGTCTGAATCGAAACCAAAAATAACCCCCCGATTTTCAGAATTGGTATAATTATTAACTCTGACTGCGCCGGGCTTAATATTTAAATATCCTTGTTGAATAACTGCTTTGACAACTTCTGGAACGACACCGCCAGTTACGTAAACATCCATCGTCATATCTTGGTTATCAACGAAAAATATTAATACTGATTCGTCAGGAATCACACCCTGATAAATTTCAGCCAGCATTTCATTTGTACCGTCCCAGTGATTAGCGCGAATTTTGGAGCGTAATATCGTTCTGTAAGTTTCATCATCAAGCTCTGTAAAACCAGAATCCGAATCATATTGCCGTTTCCAACTACCTTCATCTAATCCCACACCTTCCGTATCTAATGCAAAATACACCCCTTTTATAGGCGTTTTGACATACCGAGATATGCCAATCCACTCTCCTACAGCGTCTAGTTGAACCCCAACCGCCTCATCAATTGAGAATTGGGTATTCAAAAGACCTGCAACAGTAGCAATATTAGATAGTGGCCGGGTAATGAAATCGATGTGCGTAACAAATTTATTTGCCGTTCTATGCTGAGGGGTAATCAGTGATAAATAATCTCTCATCGTCACCTCGCTATTAATTTAATATGCTCTGGTTTACATGTAACCGCTTCATCAAATGTCACAATTAAATTGCTCGGCGATACATCATCTTCGGACCTGCCGATTTGTATTTCAAAAATATCATAAGTTAAGCCTTCATCATCGCGTAAATTAGCGGGAGAAAATAAACGACTTAAATAAACGTTATCACCGATTAACTGAGCATCGATATAACTTGCGATTGCTGCACGAATTCTATCGCCGACTAATGTTGTATATCCCTCAAACGCCGTCAGAGTTATTTCAACGAAGACAGGCACGTCTTTCGGGCGTGAGAAATGAATCGGGTGCAAAATGCCATAGTTATCGGCTACTTTAATTTCAGTGTCGCCAAAAGTGCCTGCGCCCGGTCCTTTCTTTGTTTCGATGGTTTGAGCGATTAGTTTCGCATCACCGCCATCGACTATCATGGCAATCGAATGCGGCGGAATACCGTTGTTGTCCGTCGCATTAGTATCGTTCTCAAACCCACGCCGACGAACAACGCCCGGAATTAAACTGATTGCGCCTTGTATCCCATCGAGCACGGTTCTTGATGGCAGCGCAACAGATTTCCGTTGCCGTTCTCTCAATGCCGTATCACTCTCAATCGGCTGGCCGGGCGTAGCTGCTGAAGGATTTGTTACACTCTGCCAGCCCTGAGTTGGCGTGCCGATAATCGAAACATCCCCGACTAATGCAGTGACATTGCCTTTTGTCTGGCACGTAGCAGTAGCGATAACAAAGCCGTGTATCCCAATAGCTACAGTACTTGGTAAACTCCAGCTATAGCCGTTAATGTCTCGCACGATGCCGTTTTTCACAACTGTGCCAACGGTACCGATTAGCTTAACATCTACTGTCGAATACGTGGATTTATGCCGGGTTATCCCGTTGATCCTTACGTTGTTAGATAACGCCGCGCCGGTTGCTGACGCTGGACTGAACGAGTTGTAAGTAGCAATCACAGCATTATTGGCGTCGTGAATAGCCAGCGCATAAATTGCCAGCATCTGACCGTCTTTACTGTCTGGCTCCAAATAAGCATCAGCACCGTATATCTGACGGGCAAACTCAGTGATTTTGTTCAGGATTGCTTGGTAATCAGGCGCACTGATGCCCGAAGCTGTCACTGTTGCGGCCAGCCCCAATGTATCAAGATTTAACATTATGCCTCGCTTGTTACCGTAATTTGTCCGTATAGGGTATCGATAGTAGCGGTGAATGTGAGGCGGCGTGTCGTGCCGTCATTGCGTGTATCAAATGAAAGGATCGACTTAACACCTTTAGTCTTTAATATTCGGTCACGAACGGCAAGGATATAAACATCAGATCGCTGTTTTCCAAGCACGGACTGTACGTAAGGGGTACCCTCTTTCATATCCAGAAACCAGTCCCCGCGCCATAGCGCCAGCCGGGTTTTGACTGCCAGCGCAACGGCTTCGGGCGAATTCGTCAGAAACGTATTATCCCCTTGTCCGAAACTGTAATCGCCGTTCTCATCTTCACGTCGGTATCTCACTGGGGACCTCCCGTATTACTGCCGCCTGATTGCACGCCACTATGCACATGGTTTTTAAGGCTAATCCCTGCTGCTGTCACATCATTACTCACGGTGACCGGGCCTTGCATCGTTGCCGTTCCGCCACCAGCGCCCATGCCCTGTGATAAGTTGCCATTAATGGTGACGTTACCATTCAGGATGATGTCAGGTGAGGTGATTTCGGTACCGCCATTGGCAGTAGCAATAAGTTTTGCCGGTGTGATAACCGTAACGTTATGGCTGTTGGGATCGAGTTCGATATACGCCGCACCATCATCACTTCTCAGTTGCGCGGTGCTTGTGCTGATACCTGCTATTTTTCGCTGTTGAGACTGCGGACCGATGATAGCAAAGGCATCAGATAAGCTGTGTTGCCGATCGTCTGCTGGTTCTTGTACACCGCCAGATTGCCACCAAAAATCAATACAGCGATCAGCAAATACGACTAAGCACTCATCACCGGCTTTTACAGGGAAGGTTAACGTCACGCCACCGCCCCTTGGGAAGATAACCGGCACGTCCACCAGCAGGGGCAAGGATACCGAGGTAGTTTTCCCCTCAGCATCAGCAATGCCACTTTTAATCGCAGGCTGAACAACACACGTGACCGCATCCGCATTAAAGGATTGAATAATGCCGGGTATCGCTACCCTAAGTTGAGAAGAAAGCGAATGGTTTATGGCTTTCAGTGTTTCGGATAAATCGCCGGTTCTGGATTCTGTTGATACGGGCATGGGAAAACTCCATAAAAAAACCGCAGTTAAGCGGCTTAGTAAATAATAGGGTTGTTAAATTAAATCCAGTGAAATCCTTTAGCCATTAAACCAGCTAATCCAAGCGCCACAGCAATTATCGCGCCAAATAACAGGCGGAAGTCTGAACGTGCGTCTTTTCTCATTTCTCGTACGTCAGTTTTTACTTCGTCTATAGATTTTTTAATATGCTCAACGTCTGATTCGAGACGAGCTACACGAGCCTCCATATCTCCACCTCCGCCATTTCCGCCACCCTGTTTGAATGATGAACCATTATCATGTGAATGTCTACTTGATGGCGTATCGGTATATGACCACCGGCCATCAGAAAATCTCGTGCCATCAATGACAGAATCTTCACTACCCATTATGCGCCTCCGATGAAACCATTCTAAAGCGGGCTTCTGATTTATGAATAGTCTCGTCAGGCGTATCAGCGCGAGCTATAGAACATTTTATTACATAAATCCCAGCATTTATCACCCTAATCGAAACCGAAGCACTCAAAAAACCCGGCACGTCTGTTGGTTCTGCATCGGGATCATTAGCGGTTACTGATACCTTTGCGGGTATATCTTCTGTCCGACCATGTAGAATTGTTGTACCGTTGCTGTCAGTAATATCGATAGAAATTAGATAGTCTTTAGATTGGTGAAGCCCAACAAAAGCGACAGCAATAATTATTTTCGTTTCAGCGGGCAATGCTGGACATCGAAAATTAAGGATCGGTTCTTCCCTATCTCTGGCATCTTTTGTGGCGGGAAAAATGAAAGCTATTTTCTCTGAATTCATTCAGACCTCTTGTGTGTGATCCGCATTAGAATTTCATCAGGAGGCGCAATAAAGTAACGCATCGCTCTTGCTAATTTAGTCATAGTTCCTAACTCGCTATGGTGATAATAGTTCGATTGAACCACTAGTTCAACGCATTTAAACAATCAAAATGTTTCAGGCTCACCATCCTTGACCTGAGTGACCCTGCAATAAAGAAAACTGTACATAGCAACATAGCTGATCAAATATCAGGATTTTCAAAAGAATTGACTGACGTATATTCATTATGCTTTACCAAAGTCCCTTCGATAGTCAGCGTAGCTTTTTCATTGAAAATAAGAATGCTGATAACTCTCAGCAAAGAAATGATCACTCTTAATTTACTGGCATAGGAGCCATTAAACGTTATGTCTAAACCGGTATTCACAATAAAACTCTCCAAAGCGGTTAGTGATGAGATTCTTACTGATTTAAAAAAACCTTATTCCCGAAGAAGAAAGAAGCATATCAACTATCGTCAGAACAGGTGACTCTGTTAATGTCGTATCAGTTGTGCAAGCTGTTATTGTTGAGATCATTCACTCAAAACCCGCATGCCTTATGATTGCTTCGATACTTTGCGCATGGATTAAAGCCAAGCATGGGAAAAAGGTTAAAATTAAGAAAAACGGTGTAACTATGGAGTTCAAAAACCTAACATCCGCCGATCTTGCTAAAATATTAGAGCAAGAACCGGGGATTGAACTGGCCGTGGAGGAAAATAAGGAGCCTCAGGCCCCTGCAAAGTAAGACGCAAAGCCCTTTACGGGCTTTATAGTTTAATCCGCCACTTTCTTACAAGGAAACGAGCCGATGATCTTCGGTGTAACTATCATTAAAGCCCCCTTGAACTATAAACACGAGCCATACCTGCCCAATGTGAGAACAATATTTCGTTATCAAGGGGATTATATCGATTATTCCCATCAATCGCACCAGCAAACCACGCTCTATCCGAAATGGATTTATCGCGTGCCGTCGCTCCCCATTCCTTAATGCCCTGAGCGATACCTGCCACGCACGCATTATTTACAGACCTTGAGTCTGTGTACGCTCCGACCTCGGAACATCTCCGAATGGTCATTTTTATACCATTTATGAAATCAATGACATCAAAATTCCCAGTAGGATATATCTTTCTCCCTTCCACGTAATAGGTATATGTCGCAGCTAAATTCCCGTATTCATCAACAGATTGCTTTTTCGTGAAATGAAGATGATCAAGTTGTTCTTTAATGAACTTCTCACTGGTTGAAGAGTTTGGACCAAAGTCAGGATAAATACGTATAGCGGGTAAATTCGCTTCAATCTCTGATTTACGTTTAGCCCTTTCTTTACGGATACGCTCATTTTCCTGCGCATTTATTCTGGTGCGTTTCTGCATCGCTTGGCTGTATTGAGCTACAATCGAATCTTTCTGAGCTGCAAACTTACTTAAGCTGACCTTGAAGCTCTCTTCATCAACATTATTAAGCCCCATACTCCAGCGATCAGTTTTAAAATCGGTGTATATTCCCTCAACTGTCGACTTATGCGAAACATAATCAGCAATGCGGCTAAAAATATATAGTATGCGGGTATAATTTTTATCATTACGCATAGCGTAAAAATCATCATCGGACAATTGCCCAGTATTTACTCTACCGTACTCATGATAAGACGCATAGAAAATAGGTATCAGTTGGGGATTCGAATTAACAAAGTCAATCAACTTATCGGTAGTGCATGGGGAATTCTCCCAATCAAAAAGTGCTTTACCATTCGATTTGAAAGTCTGGCAATCATCATTTGATAACTTTTCTATGACACCCCAGCCCGGGCGTTTTTTATAGTTATCATTTTTTTTAATGTGAAATTCTGTAAGTACTTTTTCTGGATCAATTTTTCCATATGTGCACCCCATAAGTGAGGCAGTGATGATAAAAACAGCAGAAGCTTTAACAACCTTGAATATCAGCATAATGATAACCGTAATATATTATTTCATGGCATTCTTGCAATAATCGAGCCGCTTAATAAATCCGCAGCCCCACGCGCCTCACACATCATTTCTTGGTACCACGCATTGCCGCGAGTGTCACCAGTATACATAATGCCTCTTACAATATACACGCCGTCTGTAGCGATACTTGCTGGAGGTTTAGACACGCCGCTGACGTAAAGGTTCCCGTTATCGTTTTCATCCGTCAGCCGCCCGCCTGACATCTGGATGTCGGAATTAGGCAGGGACGTTCTATATACCGAACCCTCATCAAGTTTAATCAGACCGTTGACTTTGATGTTAGGATTGATCAGACACTTCACATTAACACCCGCACCAATGGTCTGTTGCGGCATGCCAATCAACCCGGTCCGGCTATTCAGAACAATAGCATCGTGTACATACATCTCATCTGAAACCATCTCGCGTTTACCGTCAACGAACTGCCATCTTGCTTTACATTGTCCTGCGATATTATCCATCACATCCCGTGACATACCAAAAAGTACTTTTCCGCGAGGGAATACGGTAGTCGGCATCGCCGGCGTATGCCCTTCCGTAATCCCATAAGGAGCGAACGTGCGCATCGTTAATTCATTGATATCGGCAACGGTATAACCCGCCGCCACAGTTTGATTGATAGTCGCGTAAGCAAACGCCTCTTGGCCGTCACATGCCTGAATTTGGGTATAGGTATCAGTCGGGTTGTCACGGCCGGTCAACGTAAACCGGATATCTCCGCTAAAGATCTCCCCGTAATTTTGGCCGTCACGCTGTCCCGTCGTACCCGGCTCAACCGGTCGGGCTTTGCCGACTTCACTTTCAGGAACCGTGGGTGTTACGCCATCATAGCCCACGATAATTTTTATCTTCGAGAACTCACTACCTAATATGCGATTGCTGGTATCTTTTGACAGATTGTAAATCTTTAACGTCGCCACTCGCGGGAAACTAATCGTGAACCACTCAATATTAAATATGACTCTAAAATCCGATAAAACGATCCCTTTGCCCTGATCGTCTAACAACATTAATTCAAAGTGACGTAACCAATTCTGACTCATATTTTTACCTCTGTACAAAATAAAGATGACTGGATAACCCAAGACTTGTATCTGTCGGGTATTCAGCACTGTCGGCATCATTAACAATCACTAACATGCCGTTGATCCCCAAATACGGGTATTGCTCTAATAAGTTAATGCCGGGTGTGAGTGGCGCACCCACCAGCAAGGGCACACCCGCATTATTTTGAATATCCATCACCCAGCCAGCGGCATCCCGGAAAATCAGGCGCATTTTCACATTCTGATCGCCGAGTTTAATTGCAAACATTTGATTGCTCGCTGTGAGTGGGATTTCTGAGACGTGCATCAGCCGCCTCCTTTTATATAGCTTTTAAATGCATTAACGGCACCGTCTTTTATTTCTGACAAAACGGATTCATTGACAGGTCTCGATGCTTTCGTGCCTGAGTTCTCCACCGCTGATGTGCTCACCCCCGTTTTCATGGTCTCTTTTTCAGCGACTTGCACAGTTTGGGTAGATGAGATAATCACTTCACGTAACGTCAGGGTGCACAGCAATACGTTCTCGCTATGCCTGTCCGTAGTGACTTCGATCGCTTTGATCAGCATGTTTTCGTAAGTACGCTTGCCTGTGATGACATTAAAGGGCTCTCGCAACTCCTGGAGATCAAGGATTTTCTGATAGGTCTCTTTCGGACTTAAGCCCATACTCAAGCCAATCTTGGATGTATCAACAAAATCGAGAAGCGAGCCGCCACCTGCAAAACCTAACTCCATTGTGATTTCAGAGGGTTTTTTGTAGGCATGGTCACTCACTGCCGCCCCGATTTCCACAGGATGTTCGGTAATTTCAAGCGCATCTGTATGCTTTTCAGCGATAACGACACTCGGCACAAGTAACATACTTTCAGTGCCAAACGACCGGGTTTGTTGCTGAAAAATGGCAGATAAAATATCCATTAGCTCACCTGCTTTTGGAGTTGTATTAACCGGGCATTCACGCCGTTTTGCTTATTGGCAATCTCATCCGCCGTGGCTTTCGCGTCAGTCGCGCCATGAACAGTAATATTGGTCGTTTGCTGAACGCTGCCACTGCCCGCAAGTGCAGCTTTATTGATAAGTTCACTAGAATAGGGATTACGACCATTTTCGCGGGTTATGATGCCGTTCATCATTGCTATTAACGTTTGGGGGTCCTGTAAATTTAACCGGGCGTTCGGATCAACACCGAGCCGCTTTGTAATGAAAGCAATGTAGTCTTCGGTGTCGTTTTCTTCGGGTGGCGCATATTTCGTGATAATGTCGCGTATTGTTGTGAGACCACGCTTAGCGTACAACGTTAACTGCCGTGAGAGTGCTCGCAAGCCGTCAAATGCTGTTTCAAAGCTGGCAAAACGCCCTTCCCCATTTTCCCTTGTCGCGCCTCGTTGTCCCGCAAAATTCAAGTTACCGGGGTTGTTGTTACGCAATCCTCTTTCATGATATTCGGGTGAGGGAGGTGGGGTTGGCGCACCGGGCATGCCGGGGATATCCGCTGTAACAGGGTTGGGTAAACCGCCTTGATGTTTGTTAGCCCAGTCGTTATCGATACCTAACCACTTGCCAAAGTCACCGATCCCGCGTTTTAGCTGACGCGTATTGTAGTCCCACGATGATTCTGCACTTTGTTTGATATTGTCCCAATCGCTGTATAAGTATCCACCATAGGCTACTAAACCTAATAGTGGCGCGAGGCGAGCCAGTAAGGGGGTTAATGCCGCAGACACTTTCGCGAATCCCGCGAGCATTTTTACTGCCCAGGTGGTTGCAACGACTCCGCCGAGAATTAAGAACGCGTTTTTCCAGCCACCGACCGCATCAACGCCCTCTTTAATCCATCTCCCGATTTCCTTAAAAGCATTAATCGCGAGATCGATTTCTTTTTCCCACTTGCTCCAGTCAATCAGGCTTTTGCCACCTTCTTTCCAGGTCTTATAGTCGTCATAAAGCAGAAGAAGCGCACCGATTAACACCGTTATCATGCCGATGGGTGACATCAGGAACGCGCTGTTCAGAATACGCCAGGCAACAACAATCGCCCCGAACATGGCAATGAGCATCTTGCTGCTTTCATCCAGTCCTTTCCACCAATCTATAACTTCTCCAATACCTTGAACTACCCGGTAAACCATGCGACTAAAGACATCAGCAAACCACAAAATGCCTTTGATAATCTTAGTCAGCGTCGCTTCAATTTTCGGGAAATTATCCAGTATCTTCTGACGTAACGAGTCGAAAGAGCTCGCTAAGCCACCAGCCAGATTGGCTCCAATTTTATCCCGAAGGATACCGAGCAACCCATTAAAGCCGCGCAGTGCTGTGGTGAATTTATTCGCTTGTCGTGCGGCTTTGTCGGCATTGAATCCGGTCTTCTGCAACATCATTTGATAGTCAGCAGTGAAACCGGCTAAGCCACGACGCATCGCCATCAGTGTATTTTCATCAATACCGAGCATCTGGGCGTATTGATTAGCGCGATAATACGGCATACTACTCAGTTTCTGGCCGACACCCGCAAGTATACTGGCGGCATCGCGCATTTGGCCGGACGAGTCGCGAGTCTGAACACCAAGACGATTAAGCCAGCCCTCCGCGCCGGGATTGTTACGCATGAAACGCGCCATGTTTTCCAACGCGCCCTGCGCGGCTTCTGCGCTACCGCCCATCTGTGCAACCGCATAACCGAGCGCTTTGATACCTGCAACGGTGGCCCCGGTACGCTGTGACTGCCAATAGAGCTTATCTAAGCCCATTGCAATTTTGGTGGTAAACCCGACGATAGTGAGTGCTGCCCCTTCAACGGCTGCCCCGACTTTTAGCACGTTGGCCGTAACACCTTTCAAAACTGAGTCAAATTTACCCCGACCTTTTTCGTCTACATCAAACCCCAGACTGATAAGGAAGTCTTTAATTGTGTCAACATTACCGCTCATGGGCATCTCTCCAGCGTGCTATACGGGCCTCGTTATCGGCTTTTAAATCTAACCAGTCATTCATACGTGCGATATCGGCCAGGTCAACAACGCCGCTTAAGAGATCGGGGTATTGGATATAGCCGGCGTCAACGGGGCGCATCAGATAATCTTCCCCGTCCGGCAGGCAATCGAGTACTAAGCCACTGGCGGGGTTAGCGTCTCGTTGTCGGGGAGTGCGTGCAAAAAATTTCCCAGTGAATCCCCGATTACACGAGCGACTAGCTGCAACAGTGTTGGCAGATCAATGTCATCGAAATGCAAGGCCCCCTGCGAGAACACTGCCGTCCACCCTTTGCCGTGTTGCCGGGAAACAACAGACAGACAGGGGTAAAGAATGGCGTTGCAATCTTCGTCGCTTAAGTCAGAGACAGCCTGAGCAATTTTGGGCAGCGCCTTTTCTAAAGCGCCCTCCATATTATTGCCTTGCGCCATCGTCTGTACGGCGCGAATATCAGACACTAACCCGGCAAGCACGGGCAGCAACTTACGGGATACTTTGAGTTGATCAAACACGCTCAGTTTTGCGGCGCGGTATTGGATACCATTAACTTCAAATTCCATCGTTAGAACTCCCCTAATACCTGGTCTATTTTGATGCAGTCGAACGCCCACGCGACCGTGCCGCCATCTTTAGCGTTGGTATAATCCGGTTGCTTCTGGAAAGCACCGCCCCGCGCTGTCGTGACTTCGCCGGAAACAAGGTTACGTATCAGAAAAACGTTATTCCCCCATGTCCCCGATGACTGTGATTGCGCGTTGTAAGCCAGTGAGAGCTTTTTATTCGTCGGAGAGGTTTTCAGTAAAGTCACGGTGATAGTGCCGGATTTGCCCGCATGTAATGAATGCATCCCTTCGCCATCCGCGCCAATAGTCATGGTGTTCTTGGCTTCGGTCATCGTAACGGTGATACCTTCCTCAGATGTCGCTGAACCATAGCCGAGATCAATAACCCCGGTCGGGCCTGTCATTGACGCCGAAACATCCATAAATGAATATGTAGCCATATCAGTCCTTACCTATTTACATTAATCAATACATCAGCGTAGTGGACGGCACCCGCTAACTTGATAGCGCACTGAATAACCGGTGCTTTTCGGGCTTCCCTGTCAGCTTGTGCCTGTGTCGCAATGGCCGGCGCATAGACGTAATAACCCTTCGTTAATGTATCGCCGGATTGAATCTGTCCAATCTGTCCGCCGCCCCATACACCGGGTGCCACCAGCCCATTAGTTACGGCTTGGTCAAGTGACTGTTCAACATTGGTCAGTAAACGCGTCACGCCCGCGTCAGTTTGGGGGATTTTGCCGGTACTGGTGTAAAGCAGGTTATAAAGATTGTTCTGAACGTAGTTCTGTAACCAATCCAGACCGTGGCGCTCATCAATGAAATCCCCATTCGCCATAACACCTTCTTGAATAATGGCCGTATCGTTGTTGTATTTAACGAAAACATTGCCATTTTTCTTCTTCAAGGCGTTAGCTTGCGTTGCTGTGAGGATTTCCGCAGTGACTGCCGGTTCCTGTTTAAATTTCAGAGTAATGGTGGTGTTATTACCGTTGAAATTGACCGTAAACATCCGCCCGAACAGAGAAGCAACAGTACAGGGTTTGCCCGATGAATATTGCCAGAGCGTGCGTTGATAGTTGCCCGCTTTCAGTCTTGAGCCGATATCGGTATCAACATCAGTATCCAATGCCTCTGTTTTCTGTGCTGTATGTCCATAGATACGGGAAACAGATGTAGATTCGATGTAATCAGCAACAGAGAGAACGTCATCGTCCGTCAAGGTATTATCGGCAACCACCAACCCGTACCAGCCCCCGGATACCGATCCCAATGTCGCTACTGCCTCGGCAATGGTTTCTGCCTTGGCCGGTTCGATAGCGGTAGCGCCGGCGACTTGATCCAACTTTAACAGGTCACCAATATAAGTCCCCGTCGTTGCTGATGAGACGTAACCCATTGTACCCGATGCTTGCAACGTAATCACAAAACGGGATGTATCCCACGTCACCGAGCAATCTTTCAGCTTTTCCGCCACCCGTTGGGCTACGCCATTAAGATTAGTCTCTTTACTGAAATCGATGCCGCTGTATACCGCTTCTTTACCGTTAATTGTTAACTTAAACGAACCATCCGTGATAGTCGTAAAGTTGCTGATGGCTTGCTGTTGTTTGGTCAGTATCGCGCCCCTTAAGGCCGCGAACGCCTGATCTTTTACCCATCGACCAATATATAAATCAACCGGACGGGGTGACTGGGAATAATAAAGCGCCGCGGCCTGATACTCCGGTGTATCTAACCCAAAGTCAGCCCCGACGCCATCGATATCGGAATACAAGCGTAACCGCTCATGGGTATCAATCACATTGCTGGCACCTACTATTAATAAGGAACCAAAGTTTCGGGATTGCGCGGCACGCGGGGCCATGTTTATCGTGACATTGACGATATTTGAAACAGGTAATCCCTGCATAATTTAATCTCCAAAGAATTTAACCGGCGCTTCCACCAGTGATTTAACACCGTATTCACGCACCACTTTTCGCCGCAAGATAATCGTCATGTCATAGCGGCGCACCCACTGGTTGTTAATAAGCTCAGGCGCGGAAAAAATACGACCGTAGTGGCTGAGTGACAGACCGACTTGATTTAACTCGGCGTTGTTCTGACTGACCGTAATCCCATCCCGAAATTGCGTGCAATGATGTTGACCTGCCGGGCCGTAAAACGAGATAAGACATTCAATTTTCTCATGTCGCCATAACTCGGTACTTTCATCCGTCTGATTAACGAAAGCGGGCGTATCATCGGAAACCATCGATGAAATCCCAAAGGCGCACCAGTTTGTATCGTTAGCTGGAAAAACTCGCGTTTCATCATTAGGTTGCCATTTTGGGAACATCATTTTCCCCGGCAAGCCACTTACTGAACTTATCCAGCGTGACAGCTTTCGCTCTATCTCGCGGTCATAGACCGGTGCCGATACCGGGGTGAGCCAGCCGGGTTGGGTGCTATCACTCAATGGGTATCCCTCCATCAAACGGCAACAGTTCACAATGAGCTTGAACAAAACCGGCGCCATAAG
The DNA here is from genome assembly GCF_025384895.1 of Photorhabdus kayaii. Lineage (NCBI taxonomy): Bacteria > Pseudomonadati > Pseudomonadota > Gammaproteobacteria > Enterobacterales > Morganellaceae > Photorhabdus > Photorhabdus kayaii. Next base: position 7,393 of record NZ_JAJAFZ010000074.1, on the reverse strand, counting down.
CCGTATAAGGATCAACAGATTTAACCAAGTAATCCCGGTTTTGATACATGACAACATCGCCCGTTTTATCTGTTTCGCCCGCAATCAGTCGCGTTGTTGTGATAATCAGGATATTACCGCCGACGACTTGCCCGGCTATTCTCATCTGAGCCTCAAGAGAGCTGTCAACGGTCACCACCCCGGCAAAACCTTTTGTCGTTTTTTCCGAAGTCGCAAACCCATCATCATCGACAATGACCGTTCTCCGGGTATATTTCAGTGTCGTATCGCAGAAATCGGGGTCAAACAGAATGTCTGTCACATCAAGAAGCGGCATTTTTATTCCTTACTACATAGTTGATAGAGCGCAGCAAGTAGCCGTGCGCGTAAAGCGGTTTGTCGCCTGGTATTCTTTGCCGGCGTCGAGCTTCTTTTGTCGCGTCAGCAATTGGGGTCAGCCGATCACCGTCACCAATGACTTTTTTTGCAGCATCGCGAGCGATTTGTCCTGCTTTTTCAAGTTCACGGATAGCGGCATCTTGCTTACCCTCCAACGCCAGCTCTGCCGCGGCCTTAAGGTGTGCCGTGGTGACCTCACGTGAATCCTCTATTCCTACATCAAGGAAAGGGCGCGGCGGAAGTGTGACCGTTTGTCCGTTAAGCTCCACTGTCGCCCCGGTAGATTGCAGATAGCCGATTTCCGCGTTGTTCAGCGCTTCCCCGTCCTCCCGTGTAGCATTTTCAGCTGGGATACCCACCAGCACATCGAGACCGGACAGCTTTTTGAGGGATTCCAGTACTGACTTTGCATTGTCCTTTCTGACTGTCAGACCACTTTTCATAGCAGTTGCCTCCCACCAGCGCCGAACATCGACCACCACCAAAAAAACTCTCTTCCATAGGCCGTGTTATTCCAGAATCCCGCATCGGAATTGATAATCCCGGATGTGTCGTAACTCATTGAAACTTTATCTACGGATTTCGACGTCAACACGCCACCGCCTGCGGTATTCACGCGGCCCCCGGTAGTCGCACCCGCAGTAGCTTTCCCTCTCAGCTCGACGTAATGTGCGGTGAAGAGTTCAGCAAGGTAGACGAACTGGTCACCGTGTACGTTTTGGTCGAGTAGATTATCAGCTTGGCTGAGATAGAAATTGATTGCGACGTCAGGGTAGAAAGTTTCGTCGGAAAACTCAGGAAAGTCGGTACGGAATTGATCAGCTGTCGGAAGAAGACTGTTTTTTGCCATTGCCAGCCCTCCCTTTTTTGTCGTCCCGCTCAGGTTGCTCCACAGGATTGTCTAATGTCTGCGCGTAGAAAGGGAAAGCCCAATGTCCTGCAACATCATCCGTATATTCGTGGATACCGGGATCAAGCGTGACGGCGCGTCCATCCTCAAAACACAAGATGGCTTTACCTGAAACGAGATATTTCATTTTCTTCACCCTTTATCACTGAACAGGAACATCCAAATAAGCAATGGTATTCGCGTATGGCGTTTCAACTTGCCCCAAACGACCGTAATACGTTGTCAGTTGCCACAGGCCGCGATACTCCAACGGTGTGTTCAACAGGGGTACCAGCGGGAAGCGAATATATCGCTCTTCTTGTGTATAAGCGATCATCCTGTGCGCACCGCGAGCACCGCGCTTAGAAGCCCATTTCATTGAAACGATTTCCAGCGGTTCGCCGTTCTCCTGGAATGCGATACAGTTGATCTTCACATATTCCAATACGGAAATATTCCCGGCAGAAGATACCTTCTTGCTCGACAACAACCCAAACAATTCAGGCGCTAAGCCAACTTTGCCGGGGCAAATCGCGTAGCCGGAAGAGACCCAAGCGTCCGTAAGAAGGATATTAAAGTCCTGAACGATAACGTCCGGGTCTGTCGCAGCAGTCCACGGAGCCGCTGCTGCACGTGGGATAACCTGAGGGATATTCAGTAATCCGCACATTCCTTTTTCAGCATCACCGATATATACCTGCTCATCAACGTCCATGTTGTATTTTAGCTTCATCGCGTCATACTTCTGGCTGTCAATGGGGCGCCCCACTTGCATTGCCGAAGCTAACTCGGTTACGGTATAGCCAACTTCCATTCCCCATAGCTCCAATGCCTGAGCCGTGCGCTCAATATTTAGGCTTGGCCCCGGGTTAGCTGTTGATGTTGTGCTGATCCAGTTCTTACCGTTCGGGTTTGACCCTCCCGCCGCCGCAAGTGAGGTATTCGTGTAGGAAGACACTTCATCCGCAATAGAAACATCAGTACGAAGCGGCATATCACGTGACCACTTGGTTGACACCAGCGGCATGTTCAGCGTCTGGTCCCTACGTTCCAGTTCACCGATAAGAAACACACCGGTAGAGTCCCTCGTAGCTTTATCAATAGTAAACATTCATCATTCCTTAAATATTGTATGCGATTTCAATGTTGCCGTTAGCATCTCCCGGCCCCATCACTTCGGCACCCGGCAATGCAGGCGTATTTTTTGCTGTGGCATCCGGTGTCAGTACAAATGACCCTAACGGACTATCGGCTGTCGCCCCGGCGACGCGTACATAAACCGGATTGCCTTTACCGGCACTAACAGCGGAGGCGCCCACCGACACGCAGATATAACCCCGCTTCAGATTGTCGGCTGCGGACCCTACTTTAATACCGAGGTATGCCAGATCTGCCTGTGACTGAATAGGATAGGGACGAACGAGAATACCTTTCACTTTGTCCACCGTATCGCCATCCTCAAGTGGTACAAATTTTCCGTCCGCATATTTCCCCACCAGCCCATATCCGCTGAACAATTTCTTGGGATCGAAGGTTTCCGGCTGAATAGTCAGATCACGGGGACGAGTTACAGAACCCGGAATGCCTAGCGGCATCCGGTCAAGATAAGAAATTCCACCCATTGTATTTACCTTATTTGTTACGTTTCCAAATGTTCGCGTACAACTCATTCAGTTGTGCCGGTGTAGAGTGCTTTGATCCCACTGCTGAGCTAGCAGCATCAGCAGTTGGAAAAGCAGCAGGACTGAGTCGATTCTTTTGCCGGTTGATTTCTACCGCAGCGTTAAACACAGCATCAACGGTTGCTTTTGGTGCTTTTGAAAAATCACCGATACCAAATGATTTCAGGCTGTCACCAGTCCGTATAGCATGGTTCAGCACTTGTCTTTTGAGTGACTTATCCCCTGTAGGCTTGAAGCCGGGGCAGATGATTTCCGCGTCAGCAATGATATTGCGGCGGTAGGCAGCATCACCTGTCACTTTAGCGTCTTCATCTTCGTCATCAGGGTTGCTGTCCGTTGTTTTCCCTTCAAGCGTATCAAGACGAGTTGACACGGAATCCATGAATTTTTGAGCCCATTCCGGTACATCACCATCCCCCGTCAATTTATCGTTTTTGTCAGGGTCGGGGTCTGTGTCCGTAGTCGTGCGATCCGCTGGCGGTAACGCGGTTGCTTGCGAAGGTACATTGATGTTGATTGTTGCGCCCGGAATTGATGCCATCCCGTCAGATGGAAGTTCCGGCGCTTCATCGATGAGTTTTGCTAACGTGTCATCGTCTCTTGTTTTAACGGCTGTCGCCAACTTTTTAAGCCATGACATAACAGGCTTCTCCTTTTTGAATTTTGGGGCTGAATCCCCGATTGCACAGCGACCACCCGCCCGGCCTTTTTTGACAATGGCAAGATGGTTTCCTGTAATCTGATATTGTTTGCCTCTGCCGGGCGCTATCTGCTTGTATTGCGCGTCATAACCGCAACTGACATCTGTCATTCCTGCATTAATCGCATCGATAGCTTCCTGACGCTTAACCAGCACATCAGCGACCAGCAAATCCGACTTATCGCCGGTACCCCGACGCACGTTCTGGATATGTCCGTGAGCCAGTTCAGAAAAGTTGGACGGATTGACAAAAACAATATCCCCGTTCTCGTCTTCGGGATGGTCCAATGTGACTGCCACACCTTCGAACGAAGCCATTGTTTCATCTGAAAAAACTTCATCTTCGGTGCGATAAACCGTCACTAAGCCGCTAGCGTCGGGCTGTAAGTCAATTTCTTCGGGTAAGTATGTCTGCGTGCCAGTGCGGGCAATGGGTACGTCTTTACACAGCAATGAGCCATCGGCCTGTAGATAGCGCGTCTCTCCAAGCTTTGTTGTAAAAAAATATTTCATGAGTTACCTGCTTTCAGGCATTAAAAAAGCCGCGATTTGCGACCTATTGTTACTTTCTCGGTGGGGGTATGTGAACTTCCGGCCAGCACTTACAGTTCGGTAGGCATCCCGCATGGCCTGTCATTCCGTCCAATGTGGGAGGATCTTCCCAGCGCACAAATTTATCTTTCATCTTTCTGTGTGAGGGTCGCGTTCCTGCCCCTTCAATGCGCCACCAGTACCCCTCAGAACCGACAGAGAGCGCCCGAGCCTGTGTAAGGGCCGTTGTCGCTCTGCCAATCTCGGTTCGCGCTATCATCCTTGCGCGACCAGCGGCAACATTCCCCGACTCCATAATCATTTGATAAAGTTCATCCGGTCGCTCACCGTTGATAACGGCCTGAATCGCTCGGTCCTGAATCTCTTTAACACGTTCAGCAGCTTCAAGCGGTAGTGACTTCATCAGTTGAATCTGACGATAAACAATATCCTGAGTGACCTGTCCTATCGGGGTATTTCCCACCACATTGCGCAAGCCCGCCGAAATCTCTTGCGACACAGAACGCCACTGGTGCCATTCTTCGCCCTCCACTTGCATGAACATTTTATGCGCGACGGAAGTAATCCAATCGTCAAGAACATGCGAGTAGTCGATAAGATGACCGGAGATGGTATCCGCGCTAGCTTGAGAACCATCGTAATAACCGGTGACGATTTCGCCCACTTGGTGCGCTATCTCCGATAGGCTTTTCTCGTACTGTGCTATTGAACGACGGCGGAGAGCTGGTCTCAGATTCAGACTCCTCCCAGAGCGTTTTTGCGCTTTCAATGTCTTCATCTGTGATTGAACCCCCGATGCCGATAATGTCTGACAAGTTGCGCAGGTCATTCATCGCTGCGTGAACTGGCATGATTTGCCGATCCACCAGCGTACTGACAGCAGTCGCGACATTGTTAGCCATCGTTGCTCTGTCTGTGTCCGACATCTCCCATAATTTATTAAATATAAAAGTGAAATCGGCGGGCAGTGGCGAACCAAATAACGAGCGATGAGAAATATCAAGCAGCCAGCGCAAAGGCCGTCTGAGACGTCTTTCTTGCAACGTATTCACCCGGCTGTAATAATTTTCTAAGTCACCATCGCCGGTACTGAAACCAGACGGGGATTGACCAAACAAGCGAACTAATGGGATACCTGTCGCCCCGGACACCTGTTCAGCAAAACGCAGAATAACATCAGCAATGCCCGCAAATGAGTAGCTGTGCGTCTGGAATGTATCCAATGCGTCCATGAGCGTCATACCTTCGATTGTCTGGAACTCACGGATCATGTCCATATGTTTCATCAGTGCGGCATATGCGGGACTTCCTTCGCCTGTAGCTAATATTTTCCTAAACCCGTCAATGCTATACGTCCGCAAGTGCGCTTTGTGAATGAGTTGAGTCGTGCCTACAGTCGCAGTATCAAATGCTTGTACGCGCTCGAAAATACGCTCTACAACAGACATCCCCCAGCCGTTCTCTGTTAACGCCTGCTGGAATGGCAACGTGTCACCTTCCATTCGAATGACGCGGGAGTAGTGGATTTTCCAAGGCGGAATTCCCTGTTGATTTATCACTACGTTATAGAACTTGGGTTTTCCAAAGTAGGGGCCATACTCTTTTACCAAATCGCTATCGGTTGGTTTGACCATCCAACGATCAAGGCACATCACGCCTTTAAACTGTCCCTCATTGATAGTTTCAGGATTGAGCGGTGTAGACATGTCTTGACCGTCAATCAGTACCACCAGCAACGCCCCTCCGTACAAACGAGACCATTTCAGTGTATTATTTAACTCGTCCCAAATCCCGATATCTTCCCAAAGCGTTTCCAGTTTTCCTTTTGCATCGGGTTTCATCCGTGAACTAATCGTTATGCCTTTGCGGGTCATATCGTCAGCCATCGCATCCACACCAGCGCCAATTAAGAATGAGCTACGATAGCCAAACTCAATCTGTACTCTATTGCGTGAAATGTAACCGGGAATGTACGTACCACCAGTCTGAATATTCGATGTGTAACCACCGAGTTTCGCAGTAAAGTTATTGTACCCGTCAGCAGTCCTAACGGGCTTTTTTGCGCCGTTACGGCGGTTTTTACGGGTCATGGCTTCCTCACTGAAATTTGTTAAAATTTGGCACTTTTTAACATAATGGTTCTTAAGTGCACTGAGGGTTTGAGGTTCGCTTAAATTTGCTGTCAAAGCGGATAAAACCCTCAATCTTCTTTGCTAAATCGGGCGCTTTTATTTGTTACTGAATTGTTAATAAAAACACCAAAATCATTTCGATGTGATTTTGGTGTGAAACCGTTATTTTCTAGTGTTGTCGCCCTAAAGCTTCCCACACACCCAAGTCACCCGACTTCATATCAGAAATGGCATCCATAAGCGGGTCTAATTGGTCATCATGCGTATTAAACTCTGGCGTGATAGCTTCCATTTCAGTGAGAAAATCATTTATCCATTCTGCTTCGGCGGGTAAATAAACGTAACCCGACTCGATATAGCCTTGAACGTCCATTAGCCGAGTGAATTTGTCCTTATCTCTTTGTATGGGGATCACTGGACAAAGTGCTTCTGTCTGGATTTCTTGGATTAGCCCTGTGCCCGACGCTTTATCTTCAATCTTCATCGAAATCAAAGAACCACAATCGTTTCTCGCCTTACATTTTGTCCAAAAAGCAACAGCACGACGTTTAAGCTCTTTGGACTCCCATTTTCCCCGGATCATGTCAATCAGGTACATCTTGCCGTCTTCACCCAACCCCCACAGCTCAAAAACAGAGAAGTCATTGGCTTCTTTGATTTTTTGTGCCGTATCGCCATACACCGTACTCCAGCGAATGGGCGGTAAGACCGTGTACTCTTTAAACCACTCAGATTTGATTAAGCCGCCGCCTTTTGCGGTTGGTCTCTGTTGATAGAGAGCATTCCAGACAAGCGAACCTCTTTGCTTGCATTTATCGACGAAATCGCGGGGCATGCGTTCAGGGAACAGGATTTCACCCGGCTTTCTCAAATTGTACGTTTTGCCGTTCAGGACGTGAATTTCTTCATTTTCGGCTTCCATTGGAAAACTGACTACTCGCCATTGCTCGCCGCCTTCCTCAGCCAGTTTAAGAAGTTGCCCCGCCAAGTCATTTTGATGCCAGCGCGTGAGGATAATCACGATGCCGTTTAACTTCGGATCTGCACGAGTAAAGAACGT
>NZ_JAJAFZ010000073.1:0-21033 GCF_025384895.1 Photorhabdus kayaii | reverse complement strand
CACAGGTATTCGCCATAACTCCATTGGTACGCCGTGGTATCGGTCTCGTCCGTTTCAGGATGCGTATTGTAAGTCAGATCGATATCCGCCTGCATGCCCAGGCGGCAATCACAGAACAACGTCTGTTTCTCCTCAAACCAGAAGACAATGCCCTCTTCCGCCGCCAGCCGACACCAGAAATCATAGGCGGATTCGCGTTTTTGCGTGGTGTATTCCCGTTCGACATGGCGTTTATAGAGCGTATCGCGGGTAAATAAAATACGATGCTCTTTAAGCAGGATCGTTAAGATTTCCGGTACGGACTGCCGATGGAAAATACGGCTATCCTGATTGAGCGTCATCAGCCACATTGTGGGGCGGACAGTGAAAATATAAAAAGTGCGACGACCATCGGTATTACCCTGTTCAGCACCAGCTATCAACCCATTAATGGTCCGTTCGGTGACGCCATTGCGGGTAATGGTCAGTGACGCGCTGTCCCCCAGCTGTTCATTCAGGGGAATGTCATCACGTGAGCTCACCACTTTTAACGTCAGGCGATAAAGCTGCGACAGCTCTTCCTGTAAAGTAAATTGCGCTACCTGAAAGGTGGTTTGGGGCAGTGCGCCAATTCGGCAGGTGAAAACTAATCCATCCATATTTGAAACCCTACATAATTGAACCATTATCCTGAAACGGGGATAACGCAAGAAGCCATTAAATGAGCCATGACATGCGGCTCTTTTAAATAGCGGCGGTCTGTTCCGCGGTAAAAAAATGACAGCGTAAAATAGCCATCATTTAATACGTGGCGTTAGAGAGAACAATAGACCGCGTCCAACTGAGTAGGATGGAGTGGAGACAAATAACAGAGAATTTCGCTCTCTAAATATTATGACCACAAGATCACGATATTTATCATATGGACATGAAAAAATGTGATAAATATCACATAAAATAGCTGATTAATCGCTATCAATGTAGGGTATGGAATGAATAAAAATCGCCGTAAATTTTCATCCGATGCGGAGGAAATATAAAACCCCAAAAGCATCGAGATATTAATCCGGTATATTGGGGCTGGTGATAAATAAACTTTCATCATGGCAATACACGCATTTTTTCATTCCAGGCCGTTGTTGTAATGAAAACGCCTTCATGAACTCTTTCACATATTTAAGTCACTGCCACATTTTGCTGCCCTTTAAAGCACCAGTCCGCGCCGATTTTGGGGTTAAGGTCAATATTCACTTCGATGACCTTTCGTGTAAGACCACCAATATTGACCCCAGATTAAGCTGGGTTTTTTACCTTTATTTGCAACCGGACGTAACGATATTATCTGGCTTATATTCATGAATAATTTCCCAGACGCTGTTAAGCTGAACTTTCAGTGCTTCCCTGCCGATAATGCCATTTTCTACAGAGAGGGCTCGGCGGGTTCCTGAATAGCAAATAAAATAACCCAATGAGATAGGCAGTAAATTGCTGGATGAGATAGGATCTTGACCTGATAAACACTAAATTAACCTTATCAATCTATTACCAATAAGAAGGCATTATGTGGTTTTCCAGATTTAAACTGGCTTTTATCGCACTTTTACTTCCCTGGTTGCTAACGGTAGCAACACAAATGGCGGGAAGAATCTATCTTCTCTTAACTTATGGCAGTTATCAGCTCTTCATTGACTCTACTCAAGACGTGGAACGAATGTTCTGGATCGGCGGATTGTTTGATATTCGTATTGCCAGTCTGCTGTTTGTGCCTTGTCTGCTGATTGCTAGCTTATTTGCCATTAATAAAAACAGCTTCAACATATGGCAACACGCCTATCCGTGGTTGGCAACAACACTCAATACCGTAGTCGGGGCTTTGACGGTAAGTAATGTTTACTACTATGCCACTTATGAACGGTCGTTCGATATTTTCATCTTCGGCTTAGTGGAAGATGATACGCAAGCCGTGCTGCACACCCTATGGAACGACTATCCCGTGATTGAAAGTTTGCTCTGTTTAGCGCTGTTCGCAATGACTGTTTTCTGGCTCTGTCTGCTCTGGCAACGCTACCTTATTTCACGCACAGAGCGCAAAACCAGTCTGCCGGTTTCTGCGATGGCGACGTTGGTTATTTTGACTGTCTGTTTCATTGGCATGCGTGGCTCCATAGGCACCTTTCCACTACGTCAGTCCAATACACAAGTTTCAGAAGTCAAAATACTTAATATGCTGACACCTAATGGCCCAATGGCACTGAATTGGGCGTTTAATGATCATTACAAAAACAGCCACTTCCCAGAAGCAACAGATGCACAAGGTAGCTGGTTATTAAACCATTTTCTAGAGAAGCCAACCCCCGCAAATCTGTCACCGTTTATGGCTAAAACTGCCGATAATCCCACCGCTCAAAAAAATCCGCCTCATGTAATATTTAACGTCATGGAGAGTATGGGTTATCACCTACAAAGTTTGGATCGCCCAGATCTTGATGTTTTTGGCGCTCTACGCCAGCACTGGCAAAACGACTGGCGTTTTGAACGTTTCATTTCTGAAGGAGATGGCACCATTGATAGTTTAAGCCGTTTCTTGATCCGCAGCCCAAACAGCGCAGTCAGTCAATCCACCGCGCAGCATCTCGATTTCACCAGCAATATGTTCAAACCCTATCTGGCGAATGGTTACAAAATTATCTTCGTCACATCCGGTAACGGAGCATGGCGTAATTTGAATCAGTTCTTGCCAAACTTGGGCGTTAGTGAATTCATCGATCAGAATGGGCTGAAAAAACGCTATCCAGAAGCCCAATTTGGTACTTGGGGTGTGCCTGATGAGTTTATGTTCCGTTATATTAAAGATCGCCTGATTCAGGCAGAAAAGAACGGGGAACATGTTCTGATTATGTCATTGTCTACTACCCATCACCCACCGTATAAATCGCCGGCAGGTTATCAGAAAACCGACATCAAGCTGAGTGATACCGAGAAACAACGTTTAAGTCATTTGGCTAGTGGTAGTGAGTTACAAGAGGTTTTTCATACCCTGCGTTACGCCAATGATCAATTAGGACAATTTATTAGTTGGGTAAAATCTCAGTCATTGGCTTCCCATACCATTATTGCGGCAACCGGTGACCATAATATTCGAGGTATCAGTTATCCAGATGCTCATGAGTTGGCAATCGGCCACGGTGTACCGTTTTATCTCTACGTGCCGCCCGCTTATCGCCAAAACGCAACTTTTGATGCTACCAGAGTCGGCAGTCATAAAGACATTTGGCCAACCCTCTACCATTTGAGCTTGTCACATACAGCTTATTACCGTACCGGCTGTAATTTGCTGGCTGAACATCTAGACCCTATCTGGTGTCAAGGATATAACCCGGAAGTCACTATTACACAGCAAGGAGCTTATGTCATGATAGGCAAAGGTGAATTTCGACCGTGGGCAAATCAAACAGGATTATTACTCGGTGACCCCCAGCCAATGACAGCAGACCAAACCAAACAGTTCAAACGTTGGCAGGCATTTACCGATCTCCTGTCATGGCAATTAAATCGTCAAGTTCACCACCAGCAATAATTGATACTTCCGTGAATCCCTTTAATCTCAATCTATTAAAGGGATTCACATTGAGAATATTGCGATTAGCCTTTTACTCCCCCGGCGGTCAAACCACTGACCAACCAGCGCTGAGCAACCAAGAAGACGATGGTAATCGGGAGTGCCGAGAGCACAGCAGCGGCGGCAAAATCTCCCCAAAGATAGTTCTGTGGGTTAAGGTACTGCTGCATGCCCACCGCCAAAGTGTAATTGTTCACATCTCGCAAAAGCAGTGAGGCAACAGGCACTTCCGTAATCACACCAATGAAGGAAAGAATGAATACCACTGCCAGAATCGGTACCGAAAGCGGTAGCAGCACCATACGGAAAGCTTGCCACGGTGTCGCGCCATCAAGCGCGGCAGCCTCTTCCAGAGAACCGTCAATAGTTTCAAAATAACCTTTAATCGTCCAGACATGCAACGCAATGCCCCCCAAGTAAGCAAAAATCACACCACCGTGGGTATTAAGGCCAATAAACGGTACATATTCCCCTAGTCGATCAAACAAAGCATACAGCGCCACCAAGGAAAGTACCGCCGGGAACATCTGAAAAATGAGCATGCCTTTCAGTAAAGTACTTTTACCGCGAAAATGCATACGGGCAAAAGCATAAGCACAAGTCGTTGATAAGGTAACGATACCTACAGCGGTAATAAAGGCCACCTTAACAGAGTTCCAGAGCCATAGCATAACCGGGAAAGGTGGCGGAGTAACACGGCCATCCGGTGATACCACACTGTAACCCAGTGCCAATTTCCAATGTTCCCAAGAGATATTTTCCGGGATCAAACTCCCCGTAGCAAAGTTCCCCGGCCGCAGGGAGATAGTAATAACCATCAGTAGAGGGAATAAGATCATGGCAATAAAGGTAAACATCAACAAATGTGTCGCTAACAAACGCCATTTCTGTGATTTGGGTTGAACCATTGCCATTGCATTCCTTCCTTAGTCAAATTTAATACGGGTAGCTTTCAGGTTAATAACCGCCAGTGCACCAACCAACAAAAAGATCACTGTCGCAATCGCCGCAGCCAAGCCAAAGTCCTGCCCACTACTGCCGTCGAAAGCAATACGGTAAGTGTAACTCACCAGTAAATCGGTATAGCCTGCCGGCGTCGTGGTGCCAATGCGATCTGGTCCACCAAGGGTTAACAACTGAATCAGAACAAAGTTGTTAAAGTTAAAGGCAAAGCTGGCAATCATCAGCGGCGTCAATGGTTTTATCAACAACGGGAAAGTAATCTTAAAAAAGTTCTGAAACGGCCCTGCGCCATCCATTGCCGATGCTTCATACAGATCATCGGGTATTGCCTTCAACAACCCCATGCAGAGGATCATCATGTAGGGATATCCAAGCCAGGCATTCACTACAATCAGCATGGTTCGCGCCATCGTTGGATCGGTAAACCAAGCCGGTTTAAGACCGAATAGACCGTTAAGCAACAGATTGATCTCACCAAAACTTTGGTTAAACAACCCCTTGAAAATCAAAATAGAAATAAACGATGGTACTGCATAGGGTAAGATCAACAACACGCGATAAACAGCACGACCTTTCAGCGCTTCCCACTGCACGATGCAAGCCAAAACCATGCCAACAGCAACTGTCAGCACCACAGTGAACAGAGAAAACACAACTGTCCAAACGAAAATAGCGAGGAATGGTTTCTGAATACCTTCATCCTGTATCACCCGCAGGAAATTTTTCCAGCCGATGGTAACAGTAAATCCTGGCGTCAAAGTCTCATTACCCCATGTTCCCTCAGCATTGACAGATTGATAGAAACCGGTATCGGTATTGGGGCGATAAAGCGTACCTGTTTGATTGTCGGTGAGGGACTCACCATCTTCCTCAAGAGAGTATTGAGGGTGCACTCCAGAGAATTGACGTAGCGAACTCATTTTCAGCCGGTTACCATCCGGTAAAACAACAACCAACTGGTTCAATGCCTGTCGATTCTGGGTAATAATGCGCAATGTCGCTGCTTCACCGTTCTCAAGATTATCCTGCTCATACACATGCAGAGTCGTCTCTTCCATTGCTGACAGCGAAAACGGTTCGGACACTAGTTGCTTCGTTTGGCTCGGTATACTCAGTGCCAAAACCCACAAATCCGATTTTGGATAGAGCTTAAAAGTCAATGCTTGCCCTGACTGATACTGACGGCTCATCAGGACAGATTGTGCGCGTTCAAAAGTCAGTTGATTGATACTACTATAGTTGGTGAAGGCGATAGCAATGGTGCAAATGAGCGGAAACAGTACAAACAATCCCATTCCTGCTACGCCCGGATAGGTATAGCGCCAAGCATAAGTATTGCGGTTGGAAAAAACATAAATCCCTGTACTTAACAATACCAACGTCAGCATTGCGAATAGATACTCTCCCTGTGAGTACATCAATACCACCAAATAACCGGTAAAGAGTACACACAAGCTCACTGCAAACCATTTCAGAGCAGAATGCTGCCACCATGATGTTTTTTCGAGCGTCGCTGACATAATGCTCTTCCTTTTTACTACGACATAACAGCTTTGCGGATAGCTTAATCAATCTTCCTGCAAACAGGCATCCTTACTGGTTGCAGGAAAGAGAACTCCTTCAAAAAAGAGTTCTCACAGGTTACTTAGTTATACGGGTTTCTGCATCACTTAGTGCGGCATCAACGGTCTGACGGCCAGCCAACGCATTAACCACAGCGTTGCGCATGGCATACCAAAAACCGCTCATTTGTGAGACGTTTGGCATGATTTCGCCGTTTTTAGCATTTTCCATCGTGGCAGCAATACGTGGGTCCTTAGCCAGAATATCGTGATAGGATTTCAATGACACTGCCCCCAACGGCTTATCCCGATTCACCATCTCCAGACCTTCGTTAGTCAGCAAGTAGTTTTCCAAGAACTCCTTCGCTAGCTCTTTATTTGGGCTGGCAGTATTGATACCTGCCGTCAATACACCAACAAACGGCTTAGATGGATGGCCTTTAAAAGTCGGCAACAACGCCACACCGTAATTTACCTTGCTCTTGTCGATATTGGCCCACGCCCACGGACCGTTGATGGTCATCGCCGTTTCACCTTTGTTGAACGCCGCCTCAGCAATGGAATAGTCAGTATCTACATTTAGATGCTTATTTCTCACCAAATCTATAATGAAACGCAGCCCTGCTTTGGAACCCGCATTATTCACTCCGACGTTCTTCACATCATATGAGCCGTTTTCCATCTTGAAAGCATATCCTCCGTCCGCGGCAATCAACGGCCAAGAGAAATATGGCTCTTGCAGATTAAACATAATAGCGCTTTTGCCTTTGCTCTTCAGTTCCTTATCCAGAGCGGGGATCTCTTCCCAAGTTTTTGGTGGCGTCTTCACCAAATCTTTATTGTAGATAAGAGAGAGGGCTTCAACCGCGATAGGGTAACCAACCAGTTTACCGTCGTAGCGCACAGCATCCCAGGTAAACGGGAATAGCTTATCTTTGAAGCTCTGATCCGGCGTGATTTCTGTCACCAGACCAGACTGTGCGTAACCGCCAAAGCGATCATGAGCCCAGAAAATAATATCCGGCCCATCGCCGGTTGCTGCAACCTGTGAATACTTCTCTGCAAGCTTGTCTGGATGCTCAACCGTAACATTGACACCCGTATCTTTCTCAAACTTCTCACCAACTTGTGCCAGGCCATTGTAGCCTTTATCACCGTTGATCCAGATAACTAGCTTACCTTCCTCTATTTTTGCAAAAGCAGAGGCAGATAACACCAGCGTGGCTAAAACAGAAAGCGCTAAGGTACGGGCGCCTACTTTTAAGGTTGTTTTTATCATCATTCCGTCCTTATAGTTTAAGTAGGTTCAGAGTGAACTGTTTTGTTACATTGGCGGAGAGTGCTGATCTAGTGTGCAATTAACAATGGAAAGACTCATCCTCCCCTACTCTACTCCCTGCCCGGAATGGTTGTGATCTCTATTACAAAAACAGAAGAAGCGTGCCGTTGACCACAAAAAGGGGCATCTTTTTTTGCGATAAATATCACAATTTATCCAGTAGCTCATACCTAACCAGCTCAACAACGCTTATTTCATCCTCCTAGCGCCTCCCCCATAAAAAACTTGGGTATGGAGGATTTACTCACCCGCCATCTTAAACACACTCTGGTTTATCATTTTTCACCGCGAATTGCGGTGATAAGTCCGGGGGAACACATGTCGAGCGTCACATTACATAATGTATCGAAGGCTTATGGTGAAACTATTATTTCCAAGAACATCAACCTTGAGATACAAGAAGGCGAATTTATCGTTTTTGTCGGTCCATCAGGTTGTGGAAAATCGACAATATTAAGGATGATTGCGGGTCTGGAAGATGTGACTTCCGGTGATTTGCTGATCAATAACATTCGAATGAACGATGTGCCTCCCGCCAAACGCGGCGTTGGGATGGTTTTTCAGTCTTATGCCCTGTATCCCCACCTGTCTGTTGCAGACAATATGTCATTTGGCATGAAGCTGGCTGGCGCCAAAAAAAGTGATATTCAGCAACGGGTAAAGCAAATTGCCGAGATGCTCCAACTCGCTCACCTGCTTGATCGCCGCCCTAAAGCCCTATCAGGTGGGCAACGTCAACGCGTTGCTATTGGCCGTACTCTGGTCGCTGAACCCAGTGTTTTTCTGTTAGACGAACCTCTTTCCAACCTGGACGCCGCGCTGCGGGTCCAAATGCGCATTGAAATCTCACGCCTGCACAAACGATTGCAACGTACGATGATTTATGTCACCCACGATCAGGTTGAAGCGATGACGCTGGCCGACAGAATCGTGGTACTGGATGGTGGAGATGTTGCCCAGATTGGCAAACCTCTTGAACTTTACCATTACCCGGTTAATCGCTTTGTTGCCAGCTTTATTGGTTCACCCAAAATGAATTTCCTGCCAGTTAAAGTCACGGCTACCGCTATTGATCAGGTACAGATTACTCTGCCCAACCAACAACAAATCTGGCTGCCCGTAGAAAGCAAGGGGGTAAAAGTAGGCAGTAATGTCTCTCTAGGGATACGTCCTGAACACCTCCTGCCAAGTGATATCGCTGATGTCACGTTGGAAGGCATAGTGCAGGTTGTCGAGCAGTTAGGCAATGAAACCCAGGTTCACATTGAAATCCCGGCCATTCATCAAAATCTGGTTTACCGCCAGCCTGATGTTGTGCTGGTGGAAGAAGGGTCCACCTTCACCATCGGGCTACCCCCTCACCGCTGCCATTTATTCCGGGAAGACGGAACGGCATGCCAACGTCTGCATGAAGAACCCGGGGTTTAAGCCTGAGCTAATCAAAAAACGACAGGAGAATACTTGATGAAATCAATGCGTATATTACCTATCTCACTAACCATTATGGCCGGATTACTGTCTATTCAAGCGTCAGCCGTAGAATTCCACGGCTACGCCCGTTCTGGTATTGGTTGGACCGGTAGCGGCGGTGAGCAACAGTGTTTCCAAAGCACTGGCGCACAGAGCAAATACCGTTTAGGTAATGAATGTGAAACCTATGCTGAGCTTAAGCTAGGCCAAGAGCTATGGAAGGATGGCAATAAGAGTTTCTACTTCGATACCAACGTGGCTTATTCTGTGGCGCAAAAAAATGATTGGGAATCCACCGACCCTGCGTTCCGTGAGGTGAATGTTCAAGCGAAGAACGTCATCGACTGGTTACCCGGTTCAACATTATGGGCAGGTAAACGCTTCTACCAGCGCCATGACGTGCATATGATTGACTTCTACTACTGGGATATCTCTGGTCCGGGGGCGGGCTTGCAAGATATTGATCTCGGCTTTAGTAAGCTCTCTCTGGCCGTCACCCGTAACACTGAATCTGGTGGCTCTTATGGCTGGATTGCTGGTCAGCGCAAAGAAATTCCCACCTCCAATGATGTCTACGATATACGTCTATCCGGCTTGGAGGTTAACCCAGGCGGTAATCTGGAACTTGGTTTTGACTATGGGCGTGCCAATGCACGAGACCACTACCAGCTTGACCGTCATGCTTCCAAAGATGGTTTCATGTTTACCGCCGAACATACACAGAGCATGTTAGGGGGCTTCAACAAATTTGTCGTACAGTACGCGACAGATTCCATGACTTCCTCCAATAGCGGTCATTCTGAAGGCGCCAGCGTAAACAATGACGGTTATATGCTACGTATTCTGAATCATGGCGCGATTAATCTCGCAGAAAAATGGGATCTCATGTACGTAGCGATGTATCAGGATACTGACCGTGACAACAACAATGGCAACACATGGTATACGGTTGGTGTACGTCCAATGTACAAATGGACGCCCACGATGAGCACCCTGCTGGACATTGGCTATGATAACGTCAAATCCCAACGTACTCATGACACCAATGATCAGTACAAAATCACTCTAGCCCAACAATGGCAGGCAGGTGACAGCATTTGGTCGCGTCCGGCCATTCGCCTGTTCGTCACTTATGCAAAATGGGATGAAAAATGGGGTAATGCGAACAAAAAAGACGGTTACATCGATGGAATGGCCTACCGTGATACCGCAACGCATAAATTCAGCCGTGGTGACGATGATGAATTTACCTTTGGCGCCCAATTCGAAGCTTGGTGGTAATCCGGTTACAACGATTTGATCTCAGATCAAATGATTTGTAATGGTTAACGCCTTTTGGACTGATATACCTCTTGACCGTGGGTATCAGTCTCTTTTTTTCAACCGAACAAGGGTAAGAGATGAAAACCAAACTGCTCTCATTTTGCCTTAGTGCTTTACTCTGTAGCGCAGCTCCTCTGATAAGCTATGCAACACCTATCACTACAACAACTCAAGCAACCACGACACAGGACACTATTGTCCCTTCTCTCTCAACAACAGCATTACAAAAACTGAGCTGGCAACCGATTAATACCAGCGATACACAGACCATTATCCTCAATGCCATGTCGCAGCATCTTAATGAGGGAGATATTCAAGGGCCGATAGCGGCATTCTCGCTGCCGGCAAACCGAGGCTCTCTGGATATTACCCTGAGCAGTTTAGTGCAAGATAAACAAGTTTACGTACCAAATGTTTTAGTACTGGATCAAGGGTTACGCCCTGCCGCATTTTACCCGAGCAGTTATTTCCCCTATGAACGTCCGGGTGTCATGTCCACCGATCGGCTGGAAGGCAAACTAAAACTGACGCCAGCACTAGGGCAACAACAAATTTACATACTGGTCTACACCACCCGTACCGATTTGCAGAAATCCACACAAATGGTTGATCCCGCCAAAGCTTACGCTCAAGGCGTCGGTAATGCTGTTCCCGAGATTCCCGATCCCGTTGCCCGCCATACGCAAACCGGCACGTTGAAGTTAAAAGTAAAATCAGAACAAAACGCTGGCAATATTACGATTGGTCAAGTCTTCTCAAGTCCGGCACAAGAACCGATCATTGTCGGGCCAACACAAGCCACCGTAACGCCACCTATTCCGCAAAAAGTCAAACCGGTCCTGAATGATACAGAACGTTATTTCAGTGATGCAATTAAAAAGGAAATTAATAATGGCAATATTGAGAAGGCCCTTAATCTTCTGGATGAAGCGGAACGCCTTGGATCTTCAACTGCACGAGAAACGTTTATCAATAGTGTCAAAAACAAGGGGTAAACCAGACATTAATTCATTCAATACAAATGCTCTCCGAAAAGGAGGGCATTGGGCCTAACTCCTTTTTACACACATCCCCCGGAAATGGGGTTTTATGTATACAAATAATTGTCATGATGGATATCTATACACAAAACACCCTTTAAAGGGGTTTTAGAGTAAAGATAATAAAATGGATAGACTCACAGCAATTAACAAATTAGATGAGTTCAGCAAAATGGGAAGAGCCATTTTCCTTTTACAGGATTTGGAAATCATCTTTGCTGACGAGACTTCTCGGACATTGCAAAAATCTATTGATCGCCTCATCAAAGCCGGACTGTTACTTCGCATTACCAAAGGGGTTTATGTCTATACGCGAGCCAGCATGGGAAGCTATCCCCTGGAGACTATCGCCAAAAATATCCGACGAGGCGAATATAATTACATCAGCCTAGAGTCAGCTTTATCTCAATATGGGTTCATCTCACAAATCCCAATCGACCGCCTGACAATCATGTCTACTGGCAGAGTTGGAGAGTTTAAAACACCGTGGGGAGTCATTGAAATCACCCACACCAGCAGAGAGCCTAGCGAAATTCTGAAGGCAACGTTAGAAAGCCGTGGCCCCCTGCGTATCGCAAAAAAAGAGACTGCTCTGCGTGACCAAAAAAGAGTGGGGAGGAATATGCATTTAGTTCAGCTGGAGGAACTCAACTATGTCTAACCAAGTTAACTTTAACGCCATTGTCGATGAAGTCATTGAACAGGACAGACTGGCAAACCTAAGGCCAGTTGTAGAAAAAGAACTGTTGCATTATGACATCCTGTTTTGTCTTTCTAAGGACGGTTTACTCAAGGAGATTACCTTTCAGGATGGTACATCGCTAAGGCTCTGCTACGGCTCTAACCGATTTAGCGAAGATCTGGGTTTTGCTGGTGGGCGTGGTTTCTGTTCGGCTGATTTGAGTAGAATCAAAGAATGTATCGAGAAATACCTGGGTGTACGATATGGGCTTGAGGTCACGGTAAAGGAACCAAATGAACTACGAAACAAACCGGAGTATGCAGAAGTAAAAGTGGATAAATGGCAAATATCCGTCACTACTGCGCCTGAACGTAAAGACCTGCCAAAACAGCGCATAAAAATAGAAATCGCCAATATTCCTGCGTATACAAACACCCCCCGTTCATTGACGAGAAATTATTCGGTGTTACCCGACGGATATGCTGATGTCCTTGTGTCTGTCGAAACCCTGCCTGAAATCATGGCCGATAAGCTGATAGCATTCCCTGCTGCTACATCTCACATTCGATACCGCGATATGTGGGATTTATTATGGTTAAGCCAGCAAAATACAACACCAGACATAGAACTCATTAAAAGAAAAGTATCAGATTATCATCTTGATAACTTTGAAGAATTGCTTCAAGCCAGAATCGACTCGATTGAAATTATTGTTGCTTCTGGTCACTTTCACAACGAAATGAGACGATTTATACCCGCACCTATATACGACAGAAGTGTAGGACAAGAGGCATTTTCCACCTATTTAACGACGAGCCTAAAAGACGTTGTTAACCACTGTGAAGAAGGGCCTGTATTCTTCAGGAGATAACTCCATTCCATTCAAGTTATAACGATTACATCTATTTTATGGCTGCTCTGGCACCCTAGATTAAAATACCGCATTGCTGCCACTGAGCCGTTTGCGATGAATGCGACTTAAAGGTTCCTTCTATTTCCTCTGTTTGTTGAATCAGTATCAGCCAGTCTTCATAGAGTTGTTTCAAAACCCTGCGTGCAATAGCAGTTAATCCATTATTTACATCCTCAAGTGCTTCAGGCAGCGGAGCGTTGCGGAAAAATGATGCCATATTCTGCTGCCAATCCTCCGATTTGACTAGAGATAGATAGCAACGCGTTTTTGAACTAATAACTGTCGTACATTAGATCTGAGCTAATACAGGTAAAGCCTTAATGATTCTTAACAGGCAATTATCTTCATAAAGAAAGGCAATAGAATTTTTTATTGCTTGGTGATCTCTTATTTTACATTCATCAATAATGAGTTGTAATTTTTTAGATAACTCAAGAATACTACCTGACTTATAAAGCTCACCATTAAAATCATTAATAATATCACTCGGACCACATTGACAATCTGAACTTATACAATAGATACCATAAGATATTGCTTCCGCTAATACCATGCCAAAACCTTCATATTTTGATGTTAAAATAAAAGCTGATACCTCTTTTATATTATCCATCACAAATTCCCAAGGCTGATCTTGCCAACCGTGCCAAATAATATTGTTATTTATATTGAGTTGCGAAGATAATTCTTTCAAATAACCCTCATCTTCACCAGAACCTATTATATGTAACTCCCAATGACCATGCAATTGTGAAAGAGCTAAAAGTAGTTCAGTTAAATTTTTTGACTTATAGGCAAGAATTCTTCCAACATATAAGAATCTAGCTATGTGTTTTGGTTGAGGAATTATAAAGGGATTCATCTTGATAGGATTGAAAATAAGATGAAGCTTCTCTGTTTTTATTCCAAAGGATAACATTTGATCTCTTAAGCCAGAACTGATGACAAGGTGCTCGTCGGCACAGAATAAATCTTTAATTTTCTGTGGGGTAGGATTTCTAATGGATGTATGCAGCCAAGAATAAGTTTTTACCGGGAAATTAATCTTTTCACAAGAAAGTCGAGCAATATTACAAGATGTTGTGTCTAAACTTATTAGAATCTCGGGGTGAAATGTTTCTAATATCAAGGACAGTTCACATGCTATATCCTGGCGAGACTTATCATTGCTTGATGCTAAGGAGATATGTTGGGTATTAGATAGCCAAGCACGATTTTCAACTCTATTTTTCTCATTTAGAGATATGAAAATGAAATCAATTTCAATGTTGGCACGGCCAATCAGACTTATTAAATTAAAACATACCGTTTCTACCCCACCATATCCATTCAAAAAAAGATCATGGTATATTATGAATATCTTTTTCATTACAAATCCTTTATTGAATTAACCAAAAACGCTCTTGAACTTTTATTTCATTAATAGTTCCATGATATTTCTCTAATGAAATCAAAATATTTTCTTTATTATCAAACAAAGGTTCTAATTGAGACTCATAAAATAGGATGTTTTGCGCTTTTTCTTTTAAATCAATATCCACCAATATGGCACATTTATCAAATTTGTTATTTCTTAATAAAGCATTTTCCAAACTATCAGGGTTAACAATAGGATATTCACCTAAAACATAAGGGAAATCTTCATAAAGTAATATTTTTAACTTACGTGAACCTTTTATATTATTTACAAGATTATTTATTATGATGTGGTCTACATGTCGACCTATTCCCAAAGGGGCATATATATAATCAGGTTGATAATTTAATAATGTTTTGTCGATGAGATCTTGAGCCATATCGGATGCATCATCCGATTTATGTATCTGACCACTATAAATCATGGCGGAATTTTTATATATAGGTTCACCATATTGATCGGCTCTGTAAATGCAATCTAAAATTTTACCATGTATTGGAATCGCTGATAATTTATTGCAAAAAGCAATATCCTCATTAACTCGCTTTGAATAAAGTTTTATAAATGAATACATATTATCATTATGTGCAGAATGTGAATAATGAGATGTAATATTTTCGTCATATTCAGTAAAAAATGTTAAAACAACCACCTTTTGATTTTCTGAAACTAATTTATGTATTAAACCGCCAGCGCTTAAAGCTACATCATCTAAATGAGGTGATAGAAATAGATGTATCATTTTAAATCTCCATGCAAAAGTTATTATATTTTATTTCCATAAGTACTATATAAATAGCGGCGAGATCAATGCGTATCCCATCCCTGTTTTTTATAAAATCTGAGTTGTCAATGTTTGGCTTTTCTTGGAATTGAACTCTTTCATCATGGGCATAAAATTCTTTCATTATATCAAACCAGCTAGCATGGATTCTTTTTGCTGCAACTTCTATTACGCTGTCACTGTGGCCTAATATTGTCATTAAATCAGAAAAAATAGTATCGTTGGTAGAAAGTAAGCTCTCATAATTAAAATTGTCAGACACAATATTATCATCATATAAATAAGTCTCTTTTATTACTTCCAATATAATACTCAGATCACTCTTTATTAACCTTTTCTCAAACTTCTTTTCTTTTTCAGTGAATGCTTGATAAGGTTTTAAAAAATTAACTTGTAAGTTGTACTCAATTTCAAGTTTTGTTATTGAGTCTTGCATAGCAGTTTTATTATCAACTAAATATTTTGCACACCATAAGTCGTGTATACAAGAGGCAAGAATATCTAAGTTATCATCCTGTTCCAAGAACATACATATTTCAGAAAATAATTTAATTTGTGAACTATTTAACTGGCAATGTAAAGTTCCATGACTAGGATTAAATATAAATGAAGCTTGCTTTAATCTTCTCTGAATCTCTTTGGTTAAATATGTTGAATTTAAATTAATTTTGCCATCCAGCAGTTTTTTATTATTTTCTTTACTCATGTCCTATCTCCTATTCTTTGTTCATTAACCTTATTTCTGTTGATGATATATCTAAGCGAAATAGCTTTTCTGGAATAGATTCAAATAGAAATCGATGTTCCTTGCTAATATTCATCAAATCATCAATTGTATGATATTTATTATTAAAAAAACGTCCAGCCACCAGAAATCTACAATTATTATTCTTAATTGTCATAAGAGATTTTTTTAATCCCTCCTCACCTCCATAATAAATAGGATTATTAATTTCTTGGCATAAATCAGCGCCAATGACAAAAATTGCCCCTTGGTAAATATGCGATTTTTCAGTAAAAATTTTAGCGTCACTTAAAACTATATCACCTTTCCCCTTAAATTGTCTTATCCTCTCGAAAATTTCATCGGTTGAAATGGTAAGTTTTACCGCATTCTTGATTGACAGTTCATAATAGGGTTTTCTTTTAGTCATCGCTGTAGCAATTTCTTTTAATTCTTCATGGCCTTTATGAAGTGGATTAAAAGAACCAGATAAAATTAAAGTATCTTTCCAGTCTATGTTTGTATTGTTAAAATCTCCGTTTCTATCAATATGTATATAATTCAATTTACCACTCATTAAATCGATTAGATAACGTTCATTCTTGTTAAGCATATTCATCTATACCCATCATCTTTCAAGTTGCCTCTTTGTTGGCTGCACTCACTCACCCCGGTCACATCGTTATCTATGCTCCCGGGGATTCGTTCCCTTGCCGTCGCGATCCATCTTGAAATCCATAGGGTATATATTCTCATATGCTATTGTTGTTAATTAAATGCATATCACTTCCTTATAAAATCATATATTTATTAAGTTATATCATTGTATTATTTACCAATGGTGATTAATGACATATTTTCATTCTTTTGAAATAAATATAAAATTAATTCCCCTAGTGATTTCCAAGCTATTTCTTATCGGTAACTTGTTGTTTTTTAATATTAAAATAATGAACTATAAATATTTTACTCGCAGCTTGCTTATTGCTAAATCACCAAAATTTCCTGAACTATTCTCATTAATTATCAGTATCTTCTTTATGATTTTCCTCAGTGATTTTAACTAAGGCAGATTTTATTCTCAAAATATCTTCCTTTGTATGCGACGTATCAAGGCTAACTCGAACAGCGCCATCAGGATAAGTTCCAAATTTTTTATGAGCTAACGGTGCGCATTGTAATCCGGGACGGGTAATAATATTGTATTTGTTTTCTAGTATATAAGAGACTTCTCCGGGATGATAACCTTCTACTGTAAAAAGAATTATTGGTAACCCGACTTTATGTTTGCAAATTAATTTAACCTTATTTAATTGTGATAACTCATCAATAAGAGTTGTACGCAAAGTTTGTAATTTATTTTGAATGTTCTCTATTCCAATTTTTTTTAAACGCCTTATAGACGCTAGCAATGAAAGTATGCCAATAGTGTTTTGAGTTCCTGATTCATATTTGTATGGTATTCCAGTTGGTTGTGTAGTTAATCTTGATAATACACCTGTCCCACCCTGGATTAATTCATTATGAGAAAATCCATTATCAAGAATAAAGTACCCCCCAATACCTGATACTCCTCCTAAACTTTTGTGTCCGCTAAAAACAAGGTAATCAATATTACCTTTCGATAAATCAATTGCTTGTGAACCAAAAGATTGAGAACCATCAACTAAAACCATCGCACCGTATAAATGTGCCAATTTTCCTATCTCATCTATATTACAAAATGTACCAATAGTATTAGAGCAACTATGAACCACTAATAACTTAGTTTTCTTATTCTTTAATAAAAACTCCAAATGCGACATATCAATTTCACCCTCTGTCACATCGATAAATTGACTACTTACCCCAATATCTTTTAAATGGTTTATCGGCCTAAGTACTGAGTTATGTTCTAAATGGGTAGTAATGACATTATCACCCGGTTTAAGCGTACCTTTTATACATTCGTTGAGTGAATATGTGGCTCCTGAGTTAAAAATTACTGTCCCATGACCATTTAATTTTGTTTGTTCGATGAATTCGTGTCGGCACTCTTCAACGAGGTCCGTAACCTTTTTAGATTGTTGCGATAAAGAGCGCCCTGGAGTTACCCCAAGAGTGTCCAAATACATATTTATCATGTCCTTCACTTCTTGTGATTTTGGCCATGAAGTAGAAGCTACATCTGCATATAACATTATCCAATCTCCATATGGTTACTAAGATATAATTTGAATTTTTTAGCAGTCGCATCCATCTCATTTATTCCTTCATTATCTCTCCAATCGGATCTTTCAGGCACATTTAAATTATTTGCCAATACGGTCCTTATCATTCCTCTCTCAATAAAATCTGATTCACCTATCGTAAAAATATACTTATTACCACTATCTTCAACGTAAATATAGGGACCAGCCTCACCGAACATCTTAAGTTCATCCAATGAGTCTATTGTATGTATTTTAAATTGATCCTTTAATTTATTATGAAGATCAATCTCGGTAGGGAAACAACATAAATGTGCATGGTAACAATACTTTTGATTCGGGTCCATGATGATACAACCACCGGCTCGTCCATTTTCATAGCAAAGAGGATTGCTTATATTGTAATATTCGAGATAAAAATCATTTATTATATCCTTAAACTGTTTCAGTTCTTTTATTACCTCTTCATCGTATATTTCTGCAAAGCAACGGTATCCCCCTAAATCAGTCTCACATTTATTGGTGGCAATTATTATATAGCCCTCAATTATCTGGCCTTTAGGTACGAACGCATAGAAATATTCTCCTTGTAAAAGTATTTTATCTTTTTCAAAGGAAGATTCTGGGTGACAAAAAATACAGCCCATTTTAAACTCCTCTTATCGTTTGTCGATTCTACTGATAAATATATCCTCATGACGCAAATTGAAGTTTTCTTCGGTATGCCAGGCAATCATCATGCTCAATTTATTTATAATACTATGTTTACTCAATCTACTTTGTAGCTCAGAATAAATAGGATTTGGTAAGATTATTCTGCATTTTGTCCTAATAGCAAGACAAGAATCAATCACAGATATAATTGTACCGGGAGCTGTATTTGATAAACCTATCACCTCTACCGTGGTATCATCAAAACCTAATATCGCGAGTTCTTTCCCAACAGTTAACAACTTAATATCACTGTAATGAGGACACTGCTTTGAGTAAGCAATCCAATTGTTATTTACTTCCCTGCCGAAAAAATTGATTTTATTAATATTATCTATTTCATTAAAATCTCTCAGGTCTACATTGACTTTAGTACATTCTTCTACTACTACTTCTGTAAAATCAAAAACGTTCACTCTGCTACAGATGTATTTTTCGAAAATTTTTGAATAACATTTGATCTTTCTTTCATCTGAGTAACAAACCGTCGCATCTACATCATTACTATGTGTTTGTTTAGCACTTTCTATTATCAAAGTTGGTGATTTTACACTTTCACCTATCCCAAAATCGCTAAGCATATTAATGGATACTCGTCTGTGTTTAAGAGTGAATTCACACTTTCTTGTTATAAGAATTGACAAGCATATATCGTTTCTTTTATAAAAAAATGCTTTTATCTCACTGGAAAGATGATACTTCTTTTCTTTCATATTTTTCCAAACGAAATAATCCAAGCTCCCTATATCACGCTTATAAAAATTATTTATTAGGATATAATTCTCTTCCGTTATATCTTCATAATTCAGGTTTACTCCATTCTCCATTATTTTGCCCCATTATTTTATATTGGCGACAATGGCTGCTCATTTTTAGTTTATATTCATTTACGAATATATGAATCATGAAATATTGTATTTTATGACCTGTATCATAATTTAAAGATCCAACAAGAGAAAAACTACGATTATTTATCCTGAAAAATTAAATTTAAGTCTTCATCAATCATGCAAGAATACGGATAAAAATAGGCACCTTAAAGAGAATAATCTTTCATAAATTCTATGTGATGGGACTTTAAATGAAATAATTATATTGACCAGCCCCTTGAATTAAATACGATGAGCTATTTCTGCATATCGAATAATATCCCTTACATAGCTAAGGTAATTTTGCCAATACCAAAGACTATTCCCCACCCGATTGAACACGAAGATTCCCACTTCATTGGCTGTCGCGCTCATGCTTGACAAGTCTGACACGAACCTCAGCGGGCAGAACGACGAGTTCTGCCGCTTTTACTGAAACAACGCCATAATATTTAAGGGTCATTATCAGACTGTTCCATTTTAGCAACAGTTGGTTGTTTGATCCCAAGCACAGCTGCCAGCTCAGTTTGTAAAACATCACGGGCCTTGCGGAACTGATAAAGCCCTATCTCCCGCTTCATTTCATCAACTTTTTTAGCAATCCTATAGCGGCTTTCAGGGCTGCGTTTTTCAAGCAATTCATCAAGTGTGGTCATACTCAGTTTTCCAAGATGGGCGGGGAATTAATTCACACGATTATTTTACCTCCTGCTTTTACAAGAATTTCATTAATAGGGTCAAAGTATGGAAGGAAGGGTTAGTAATGCCCTAACCCCATAGAACAGAGAATTACAACGTAATTTGTGGGTTCTGGATACCACAGGCTTGCGCATAGCGCACTAATGTTTCTATACTAGCTTTTGTTACATTATTTTCCATTTTCGTCACCGTTGGCGGCGTAACCCCCATTCTTTCCGCAACTTTTTTTATCTATATAGCATTTGACCTATATTGAGTAAAGAGTAGTTATGTGGGCTATTGAAACGATGATTCCGATTGCTGACCGTGAGTTCACGGCACATCTGGAAAAGCTAAAAAAGGAGTAAACACTATGGCAAGAACTCTTGATCAAATATTAGCAAATGAAAAGCCCGAAGTTGTTGCCAATGCACAAGCTGCGGCAACAGAGATGTTGCTAAACATCCATCTGGCAGAACTCCGTGAGCGGGTACAAAAGACTCAAGGAGAAATAGCTCTGGCTCTTGGTATCAAGCAACCCACGGTTTCTGACATGGAGAAGTTTGGCCGCGACCTGAAACTGTCTTCCCTCAAACGTTACGTTGAGGCAACGGGTAGCAAGCTGCGTCTCGATATCGAGTTACCCGACGGTACCCACTACGGATTTTCCGTTTAACCACAAACGCTCCGGTAGCCCTCGCGGATATATTCAAGATCAATATCCGCATCGACTTTTTACGTGCCAGATGATTGTGAGGAACAAAGTCTTCA
>NZ_JAJAFZ010000072.1:0-21374 GCF_025384895.1 Photorhabdus kayaii | reverse complement strand
TTAACATCTCTGTTTAGGTGACGAAATGCAGGGTACTACACAACAAAGGGAGTTAATTTTTAATGAGGTCGCTGCCACAATTTGGGATCGCGAGGCGTTGTTATCGCCACCCGAGATATAAGCGCCTTCATTGCACCGGCCATTAATAAGGTAACTCTCTCTCTACGATTAGTTTTTTGTCTGCACTTCCAGGCTTGTGCTTCTGCTTGTTGCACTTTAATGCCGATTTTACGATAGATACCATGAGCAGAAGCGATGACCCAGGCTGAACGCAAAGGTAAACCAGCAAGCCCTGTCAGAGCAGAGGTATAATAAGACTCCGCTTCCACAATCAATCGGGATACCACCCGAGCTAGCGCAGGATGGTTTTCGGTATAAATAAGTGTGTCCGGCATTAGCCCTTCTTGGTGAAGCCATTCTAGCGGAAGGTAGCAACGCCCGGCCTTCGCATCCTCAATAATATCCCGAGCAATGTTAGTTAACTGAAAAGCAATTCCTAGATCGCAGGCCCGATCCAGCACACTCGCCTCGCGAACCCCCATCACCTTTGCCATCATCAGCCCAACCACTCCCGCGACATGGTAGCAATATCTCAGAGTATCATCTAACGTTCTGCAAGGGTCACCGCGTACATCCATCGCGAATCCCTCCAGATGTTCGAAGGCCTGTTGCTGAGGGATTTCATTACTCAGAGCAACTATCTGAAAGGCTGAAAAAGCAGGTTCGGTCATCGGTAAGCCGTCATAAGCCTGCTTCGTCAAGTATTGCAGCATTTGAAGTTTCTCGTGGGCGTCATACTTATCAACATTGCTTATTTGTCTCCCCAGCTCTTGCCCGTCTATTATATCATCACAATAACGGCACCAGGCGTACAGCATCATTGTGTTGTGCCGTGTTGCCGTATCGAAAAGTCGGGTGACACTGGCAAAACTTTTTGAGCCTTGCTCCATTATCTGAGTAACGTGTTTAAGTAGCGCGGGATTCATCTGGCTATATCCTCTAACATCAATGTGGCTGTGGCTTTTGCTGATCCAATTACGCCGGGAATACCCGCTCCAGGATGTGTTCCTGCGCCGACAAGGTACAGATTATCAATACGGATGTCCCGATTGTGTGGTCGGAACCAGGCGCTTTGTGTCAGCAATGGTTCAAAGGAGAAGGCCGAACCTAGATGGGCATTTAGCTGGTCACGAAAATCAAATGGGGTAAAAATACGATGAACGACTAACTGCTTGAGCAGACCGGGCATATAGTACTTTTCCAGATACGCGAAAATACGGTCGCGTAAGCGTGGCCCCTCTATATCCCAGTTGAGATTAGCTGTCCCCAGGTGTGGTACAGGGGCCAGAACGTAGTAACTTGCGCACCCCGGGGGAGCAAGGGATGGGTCAGTAACACAGGGGGCGTGGAGATAGAGCGAAAAATCCTCCGCCAATCTGTCATGATAAAAAATATCTTCGATGAGTTCCTTATAGCGTGGACCAAAGCAAACGGTATGATGGGCTAATTGGGCATGGTGGTGGTTCAGACCGAAATAAAGTACGAACAGTGAGTTGCTCATTCGTTTACGCACCAGTGTTCGGGCGCGGGCCATTCCGACCGGATGCTGACTCAACAGATGTTTATAGGTATGAATAACATCGGCATTTGAGGCCACAACGTCACATGTCATATTTCGTCCATCAGTCAATTGTACGCCTGTGACCCGATTACCATGAGTGGTGAGGCGTTTTACTTTTGCATTAAGCTCAATTTTTCCACCAATATCAGTAAACAATTTCACCATTGCTTCGACCAAGGCGCTGGTTCCTCCACGCGGAAACCAGACTCCCCATTCTCGTTCCAGTGCGTGGATCAAAGTATAGATAGAAGATACAGCAAAGGGGTTACCTCCTATCAGTAGCGAGTGAAATGAAAATGCCTGGCGCAGACTCTCATCCTTGATATAGTGTGACACTTGGCGATAAACACTACGCCATGCGTGTAAACGTATCAACTGTGGAGCCGCACTCAGCATGTCGCGAAAAGAGAGGAAGGGCACTGTTCCAAGTTTCAGGTAGCCTTCATCAAAGGTCTTCCGAGAATAGTCCAGAAAGCGTCGATACCCGTTAACATCACCTGGATTGAACGTATGGATTTGTGTTTCCAGATGTTGCTGATCATTGTCATAATCAAACATCTTGCCCGACTCCCAGCAGAGCCGATAAAAAGGGCGTACGGGAAGTAAATCGACGTAATCAGCCATACGTTTACCAGCCTGTGTGAACAATTCTTCAATGACATTGGGAGCGGTGATTACGGTGGGGCCAGCATCAAAGGTGAACCCCTGTTCCTTATAAACATAAGCGCGTCCACCTGGTTTATCCCGTTGTTCCAAAATACATGTCGGAATTCCCGCAGACTGGAGCCTTATTGCCAGCGCCAGCCCACCAAAACCCGCACCAATTACCAGCGCTTTAATCATGATAAAAACCCTGAAGCTTCTTGTGTTGTTTAAACATTGCCTTTAGGGCACCTTTTATCGGCACCGGCGGTTTACCTATGAGAATCCGGGCCTTATCGATGGAATTAAGTTGCTCTGCATAAAAACGTGCAATCAGATCTGGGGAAAGTTGATAAAAACGTTGCATCACTTTCCAACGTTGTTGTGGAGCCCCAGCGAGGAAGAGCATGCGATTTAGAAGACGGAAAAAGCGTTGGTGTTGCCACTGCTGCCGTGCGTAATTCCTGAGGGTAATGAATAAGGAGGTATCGGTAAGCTCTGGCAGAGCAACAATACGATCTGCCAACCGAACAGCGTGTGGCAGAGAGTAGCCTGTTGTGGGGTGAAATAAAGCTGCACGTAACCCACTGGTGGGCTGGCCTGCTAGTTGTGCCCAGAAAGAGGTAAAATCCCCCGTAAGTGTAATCGGGAGACAACTGCTCTCTTCTCGAACTAGTTTACCCAGTTTCCAACCATGCCTCTTCGCGTACTCTGCGATAGTTGCCTGTGACAAGGTCTTATCCGGCGCTCCCCGATCAACGTAATGAGTATCCTCTATCAGCAGACGAGTTGAGGAAAACGGTAGGACATAGATAAATCGATAACCTGTATTCTGTCCCACACTGGTATCCATTAAAATCGGGCGGGTTAAAGAGTGCGATTCTTCCAGTTCCCATTCCTGACCAAAAAATGCCTGGGTACCACTCCCAATAAATGGTCCTGGTCGCCAGCCTCTCCCATCAATGACTGCGCCTGCATTTAGAGCCGAACCGTCCTGTAAGTAAACCTTCTGTGGAGTTAGCTCCTTTACTAATAAACGAGTCTGTATACGCTCGCCCAAATATGTTTGGAGTATGTTTGCAAAGTGTTGGGACGTAACACTGAAATATGAATGTGGCAATGTGCGCTGAAATGCTGGAAAAATTACGTCATAACCTGACCAGCGATAGGTGATCAGCGGTGCTATCCACCCATGTTCCGCCTCAGTAAGATCATGTTGATGAAATGACCACGTGTGATTGCCTCCTATTGTTTCTGTGTTTTCAATCATCAACACTCGGAGATGTGGTTTACACTGCTGGAGACGCATCGCGATCAGTCCGTTAGCCAATCCTCCCCCCACCAAAATCAGATCCCAGTCGTACATCATTTTGTTGATCCTCCGGCAATCACAAAGTTACTCACCTCATCAAGAGTCATATACATCACGGAAATTCGTGTTTGTTGAAAGAGATTAAAGACATGCAATCATAGCGGAAAAACTCACGTTGGGAGCAGAACAGCTGTACGCAGAGCAGCAATATCAGGAGCTATCTGACGTAGTGAGCGACTAAGCCCATCGTTTGCTTCATTTTCAAGAGCAACACGTTGCGACCCGACCTCCATTGAAATTCCTAATATTTGAGCTGCCTCTGCAAGATGGTGATTAATCGCATGAGCACGATGAACCCCTCCAGTCATCGAGCTTATGAGCAATGGTGCCTGCAAAATTTTTCCAAAGAGGGAACACTTAAGATCTATTCTGTCCAGATCCAATTCTGGCAGAGCACAATGCTGAAATCGCCACTCAGCAAACCCTGTTTTTACCTGGGTCTCAGTTTGAGGAGAATGGAATATAATATCCAGATGCTCATTTTTACGTTGAGTGTGATCGATCTTTTTCATTTTTTTGGGCCAAGGTTGAAATTAATTAAACATCGCAATATTTTTATCAAACCAATATCGTATAAAATATCGTGAGGCTAAATTTCTGCGACACGCTACCGCCAAATATTTATCAATGTATCTGATGTGCCTGCGTAAATGTTCATGCACTTTAGATTCTCCGAGCAGTGTAACCATTGTTAACTTTTCCTTATCCTGAGACATATCTTTCCCTGTATTATTTAGATCATCGCTCAAGTCATCCAGTAATTGAAATGCCTGCCCCAAATGTTGTGATACATGGCGTAATGCCTGACGAGTTATATCAGGTGCATTCACAGCAATGGCCGCTAACTGAAATGTTGCGTCGAAAAGCAAACCGGTTTTTAAATCGTTGGTGGCCGCAATGGTGTGATAATTACCAGTACATAATGTATTGTTCAGATCGCGAAACTGTCCCTGGACAAGACCGTTTAAACCAACTGCATGAGAAAGTATGGCGACAGAAGCAGATTTATCGTATTCAGAAAGATTTGTTTCTACAATGAGACCAAAAGCCCGGCTTAGCAAGGCTACAGCCGCCAGGATCGCTACACTTTCACCATACTGCCGATGAATAGCTGGGCGTCCGCGCCGATGCTCAGCATTATCCATACAGGGAAGATCGTCTAAAATTAATGAGGCTGCATGTACTATTTCAATTGCAGATGCCAGCTGTAGAAAGTCGGTCTTCCAGGGGTTTTCTCCAAGATCCAGGACTATGAGCAACAATAAGAGGGGGCGGATACGTTTTCCAGACACTAGTGTACTTTCTCGCATAGCTGCGCAGACTTTGTCATCCGGGGCTCCTGAAGGAAGTACCAATTCTAGGTGCTGTTGTAGTGCACTCTGTAACTCCAGTAATGTTTCTTCATAATTCATAACTTGTGCAGTACTAACGTTCATAAATATTTCCCGAATCACGTAAATAATTTCACTAAGCTATTTGAAAAACAATGATAAGTTTATATTACTACTACAGGCTTTAGGCTTTAGGCTTTAGGCTTTAGGCTTTAGGCTTTAGGCTTCCAGCATAACTTCATTTATCCAGCAGTGATGCATTCCCATTGGAATATGGTGCGGCAAACGCAATCTGCACACCATTGAGAGATCATCAGCATTTAAAACCACGACATCTGTACAGTGCAATTTTTCGACATAAACCTTAAAAATAAGCCAACCCTCATCTTCTTTAACAGAACCCTTTTTGGCTACAAAAACAGGTTCTTCAGGCAAATCATTATCAAAACTGTGGCTTATTACACTCTTGTCAAAAAAATCAAATTTAGTTATTGATCTCTCTTCACTTTCAGAATCCCCCCAGCAAACGAACCAGGCATATCTGTGCTTTCTACCACAGACTGTAGGGTTTATGGCTGGGAAATCAGTATTCCCCCTGAATAAAATTTCTTTATCGACATTCCCGGATGCAGTGCATAAAGTAAAACGACAAAGTTCTGAACTATTATTTTTAAATATATTCTGTGTAAATACTGGGAATGACCGCCAAAATGGGGCATCAAAAATCACATTTCCATCGGCATCTTCATAGCCATTTGTGAAATGAAAAATAAATCCAGGAGCTGCATCATAGAATTTCGCATCATGGAATTCTCTTGAAACTAAAAGAACCCTGCCATCTTCATTTTCACATGAATTCATAGATGCAAGTATGCTTTCATTGCCAATTACGTTCCTCAACTTAAGATTTATATGCGGCCCACCTAAAAAAAATAAAAAGTAATTTTTTGTCACTATGAAGTCGTGAATTAAGTACCTTTTCTTAAGCGGAATGTTGCATATAACAGTCATGTCACCGGTATTGTCTATTTTGTATAGCGTCAACTTAGAACCAATACCATATGTCACACCAAATCCATATAAATTATCATCATCTGGTATTTTTTTAGGATGTGCTGTAAATGGTACTTCACGAAGGTTAAGTTTGGGAAGGAAAGAGAATCGTGCTCTTAGCTTTCCAGAAAAATCATATTTTGAAATTGTCTCAAGAGTTACCGGATTAATTAAATGTGGCATTCCTCCTTCCCACAACGCCAGAAGTTTATGAGAATGATACACAATATTTGTATTTGCCGGATTTTTAATAATAAAAAATCTCATCCTGAATTTTAGTTTTTTGGGGACGGTTCCAACTGAGCGATACAGTAACCTTTGAGCTTCTTCTTCTCTTAAGTATTCTTTTGTTAACACATGTCTGTTTCTATAGAATACCCCATTATCACTGAACGTTACTTTAAATATCATCCCATCCCCATCAAATGGATGATTATAATATTCGTCTCCCCTGTGCAGGCGACCGGGACCAATTCTAAAGAAAGAACCTTTTAACTTTGAAGGAACCTCTCCTTTAATAGGAACTAATTTTGAATCAAGTTCCTCTAACTGGGATTGAAAGGGATTTAGATGGTTTTTCGAGAATACAAAATCGCTCAAGCCTTCACCTCTATATTTCCAACTGAATAATAGGTAATGATTTAATACAGGAGCTCTACAAGAAGATGCAATAATACTAAAATAACAGTACTGTGCTGAATATGAACAGAACTATTTTTTTTCAAATGGATTTTTATAACCGAAATCACAAAAAAGAACCCTGCCACTAACTAACACACTTTTGGTGTGATGGTGTACATGTAGAAGGGTGACTGAAATATTAGGAGCAATGCCTGATAAACGTGTTCTCAGGCTCGGAACGTGAGAGAGTGCAAGCATGAACTGTTCCCCAAATGTTGGACACCAATCCGTAAATAGGGGAACAGTTTAAAAATGTAAGGTATATATGTCTTATGAAACATCAATCAAGCCAAGATCACTGCTTAATGTCGTACCACTGATATCGTAGCTGGCAAGCACTTGGCTTCCTTTTTTGTATAAAAAAGCTTTACGGGCTTCATTATCATTTCCCCATACTACAAATACATGCATAAAAACTGTTGATCCATCAGGAACCCCAAGATCGCCTGGGTCAACAGTATCGGTTAATCCAAGAGTAATATTATTACCTTGCTTACTTAAATGCTTTTCACCATCGCCATCCATATAACTGAATTGGATTCTGGCAATGAATCCACCTGAATTTTTAAGGCTCATTTTGCCGATTTCTTGCAATGTCATCACAGTCTCCTTTTGAGAAAAAACTAATAACATTTAGCTATTCAAATACATAAGTCGTCTAAGATGTGTTAAATAAAAAATAAATCTTAACGAGTGGAATAAATAACACATTAAAACCACTATAACAAATAATTATTATATTTATTCTATGAAAAAATAAAGATTATCTTGATAAGTACCAAGCATAAATGATTTCCTTTCGTTAGATGTTTAATGTGGTTGATATTTTTCTTTACAATACAATGAGATGTTTTTTATATAACAACATCTTTATTGTTTTAATTGGTAATAATTTAAATTTATAACGTTTGGTGGTTTATCATGTTAATTGCGACATAATTACACTGTGAGTAAATCATTTCGTGTTTCCTTAATAAATCATTGGATGTTTTTCCATCCTGATTTTTTCTCAGTCGATTATTTAATTGGTTTATGATAATAATTTATCTCTTGGATCAATATTTAATTAAAGTCTGTATATTAGTATAATAAATAAAAATGACCTTATCTAATACTATAAGATAATTTTTTGATTTAAAAATAATTCATTAGGTGTTTTGTATCTCAATGTCTGATGTGAGCGATTATTTAGTTTATTAATAACAAATCTTATTTTCCATTTTGTCACCGGTGAAAAGTCTGTTTCCTAATATCTTCTGTCCTTTTAGGCTGTTCAAGTGACTTTGTTGTAGGGGGAGCCGCTGGAAAGATTAATTCAAACCAGCGGTCCACTCTGCAATTTGCCCAAGATAAATAGGGTAAAAAATTTCTTTAATACCTTGTTAACGTAGGGCTTTTTGTCTGAATTTGTATTGATCTGATCAAATAACCGCCAATATATTGGTTTGGTCATACTTTATTGTAAAAATATTAATGGATTCGTATGTAATTTATTGATTATCACAACAAATTCCCTTCAATACCTTGGCATGATATGCGATATGCTCGCCGATAAAACTGGCGACAAAATAGTAACTATGATCATAACCAGTGCGTAGGTTCAATGTGTAAGGATGCTCAGTGCTTTCGCATACATCCTTCAACAGCTCAGGACGTAATTGCTCTTCAAGAAACGGATCATCGGTACCGATGTCAATTAACATATGCAATGGCTCGGCGTTATTAGCCAGCAGCTCGACTGTATCATAGGCTTTCCATATGTCACGATCTTCACCCAGATAAGCGCGAAAAGCTTTTTCTCCCCAAGGAACTTGAGAAGGAGCAATAATCGGTGAAAAGGCCGACACGCTGTGGTAACGATCTGGATTGCGTAGCGCGATCATCAGTGCACCGTGGCCTCCCATCGAATGACCACTGATGGCCCGAGCGGCTGTTACCGGGAAGTGTGCTTCGATCAGTACTGGTAGCTCTGACACCACATAATCATACATGCGATAGTGCCGTGCCCAGGGTTCCTGTGTTGCGTTGAGGTAAAAACCGGCTCCCTGACCCAAATCATAGGCGCCATCATCTGCAACTTTCTCACCACGAGGGCTGGTATCTGGGGCGACGAGGATAATACCCTGTTCGGCAGCGTAGCGTTGAGCTCCTGCTTTTGTAATGAAATTTTGCTCATTACATGTTAAGCCTGAGAGCCAATACAGCACCGGTAATTTCTGGTGTTCAGCCTGAGGAGGAAGGTAAACAGCAAAATTCATGGCACAGCCAAGCACGGCCGATTCATGCTGATAAACATCCTGCCATCCCCCAAAACAAGCGTGGCGTTCAATCCTCTCCATTCTTTTTCCCTCTGTAAATCTGTAAAACATACAGGTTCACTCATGTAACGGTGAACCTGAGGCTATCGTTTCCTGTTTTGTTAAAAACCGCCTATTACAGCATGGTTTTTAACTCCTTCAGAACGACTTAGTAATGGATGACTGTGCGAATCGATTTTCCCTCATGCATCAGATCGAATGCTTCATTAATGCGTTCGAGCGGCAAGGTGTGAGTAACAAAAGGTTTTAACTCAATTTCACCTTTCATTGCCTCTTCCACCATTTTAGGCAACTGACTGCGGCCTTTGACTCCGCCAAAGGCAGTGCCTCGCCACGAACGACCAGTAACCAGTTGGAATGGACGGGTTGATATTTCCTGTCCCGCACCGGCTACACCAATAATCACTGATTGCCCCCAACCACGATGTGCGCTTTCGAGCGCGGCACGCATCACATTGACATTACCAATACATTCGAAGGTATGATCCACTCCCCATTCCGTCATCTCGATAATGACTTGCTGAATAGGTTTGTCGTAATCATTTGGGTTCAGGCAGTCGGTTGCACCGAACTGTTTTGCCAGCGCAAATTTTGCTGGATTTGTATCGATGGCAATAATCTTGCCAGCTTTTGCCTGACGAGCGCCTTGGATCACGGCAAGGCCAATGCCGCCGAGCCCAAAGACGGCAACGGAATCACCAGACTGTACTTTAGCGGTATTATGCACTGCGCCGATGCCGGTAGTGACACCGCAGCCCAGCAGGCACACTTCTTCATGGTTTGCTTCCGGGTTGATTTTTGCCAGTGATACTTCGGCTACGACTGTGTATTCGCTGAATGTGGAGCATCCCATATAATGATAAATAGGCTGCCCTTTATAGGAAAAACGGGTTGTGCTGTCCGGCATGACGCCTTTCCCTTGAGTTGCCCGCACGGACACACACAGGTTGGTTTTTCCTGATTTGCAGAACAGGCACTCTCTGCATTCTGCGGTATAAAGAGGGATAACGTGGTCACCGGGTTTGACGCTGGTGACGCCTTCACCAACCTCAACGACTATGCCGGCGCCTTCATGCCCGAGTATGACAGGAAAAATGCCCTCCGGATCATCCCCTGATAGGGTGAAGGCATCCGTATGACACACACCGGTATGGCTGATTTTGACCAGCACTTCACCGGCTTGGGGCGGGGCTACATCGATTTCAACGATTTCAAGGGGGCGGCCCGGTCCGAATGCAACAGCAGCTCTTGATTTCATAAGTTCTCCTTCTGAATAGACAGTGCGACGCGTTTGCGAATACAGATTAGTAAAGTCAATCGGCTTGTCAGCGAAGATATCTTTGTAATAGTTTATTAAGAATATGATTTCGCATCTGTAGAAATGGTACAAAAATTTTAACATTAATACGTATTTTTAAAATAGCTGACTCGCGATAATTGGAAAACTATGATTTGTCATGGTTACAGATGTCCTTTCAGGAAAAGTCGGGTTGCGGAGAAATAACCAAACTTTGCACCAGTCATTGTGAGTTCCATAATATCCAACATAGCTCTATTGGCTGGCAAAGTATCGGTTAAGCAATGAGATTCTTGGGAGTTTTAACTAAATAACGTGAACGTGTTCATGAACTTGTGGATGAATTGCATCAAGCTGGCATTAAAGCCCGATACCTTGAAGGGGAAATGGTACAGGCTAAAAGGACGGAAGCAGTTAAGCACCTGAATGATGGCAGTATCACTGTTCTGGTTGCAACAGATATTGCTACCCGTGGATTGGATATTGATGATATCAGCCATGTTTTCAATTTTGATTTACCGCGCACCGCCGATATTTATCTACACCGTATTGGCCGGACAGCTCGTGCAGGTAAAGGTACTGCAATTACCTTAGTGGAAGCGCATGATCATCCTTTATTAGGCAAAATCAGTCGCTATCTGAATGAACCACTCACGTCGCGGATTGTTGATGAACTTCGCCCAACAACCAAAGCACCAAGTGACAAAGCCCACAATAAGCCATCGAAAAAAGTATTGGCTAAACGCAAAGAGAAAAAGAAAGCGGAAGAATCGAAGAAAAAAGCTAAAATACGTCATCGAGATAGCAAAAATATCGG
Source organism: Photorhabdus kayaii (assembly GCF_025384895.1). Taxonomy (NCBI): domain Bacteria; kingdom Pseudomonadati; phylum Pseudomonadota; class Gammaproteobacteria; order Enterobacterales; family Morganellaceae; genus Photorhabdus; species Photorhabdus kayaii. The sequence continues at coordinate 10,242 of NZ_JAJAFZ010000072.1, read as the reverse complement.
TAAACGCCGTAAACCTTCCGGTAATCCAAAACCAGAAGCGCCAACCAATAGCAATGCGTAAATCTTTAAACGGGCCGATTGGCCCGTTAATTATAATATGCAGTTTCGCATAGTAAGATTATTCTGTGAGTAAATAATAGGCTCAGAGCAAATGTTTTTTTTAATCCGACATTCCGCACCCAATTCAGGAATGTCGGGTGATACTTTTCAAAATCTACCAACTTTATGTTTTGATTATCGCCCTGTTAAAGTGATAATCAAAGTATAAGGTAAAAAAACAGACGGCTGGGAGTGATTGATGATTACTTTTACCGTTCTACTATATTCAAAAAGTTGGAAAATATCTTCTTACAATCTCTCGTCCAATTTCTATTGATGCCGTTGCAGCTGGTGAAGGTGCATTGCAAACATGTAATGAACGATGACCAACTACAAAATGAAAATCATCTACCAATTTTCCATCAATTGTCAATGCTTGGGCACGAACTCCAGCTGCCCCCAAAGAGATGTCCTCTGATTGCAAATCAGGAATAAGCTGACGGGCATTTTCGGTAAAAAATTGGAGCGAAAACGAACGTCGAATTTCTGCTATACCTTCACTGAAATAACGTGTAGCAATCTTCCAAAAACCTTTATAAGTGAGTATCTCCATCATATCTTGCAGACAAAAATCAGTTTTGCAATATCCCTCTCGTTTAAAAGCTAATACCGCGTTCGGACCAACATCCCGTTTGCCATTGAACATTCGTGTGAAATGCACACCAAGGAATGGAAAATCAGGATTAGGAACAGGATATATCAGATGGTTGACCAAATAATTTTTACTACTATCCAGAACGTAATACTCACCACGAAATGGCACAATTTTCATTCTTGTTTCATACCCCGCTAACTTAGCAATTCTATCGCTATGCAATCCAGCACAGTTCACAATCTGTTTGGCCTTATAACTCGCATGTAAGGTTTGTATTTCAACGTAGTCGGTATATTCATGAATTGAACACACCTGCTGTTGATAATAAATATTCCCATCCCTATTTTGAATAATCTCAGCTAATTTTCCGGCAATTTCTGGGTAATTCACAATTCCTGCATCCGGAACCAGAATAGCTTCCAACCCATTGACATAAGGCTCGCGCTTTTTTAAATCAGATCGTGATAATCGATTAATTTCAATCCCGTTTTGTAATCCCCTCTGATAGATATTATCCAGAAAAGGAAGCTCTTTTTGATGTGTTGCCACTATTACTTTACCGCAGCGGTCATAATATAACCCGTACTCCTGACAAAAGTGATATATAGTTTGGTTTCCTTTTTTTGCTAAACGTGCTTTTAAACTTCCGGGAGAGTAATAAATACCGGAGTGGACAACATTGCTATTATGTCCACTTTGATGGGCGGCTACTCTATTTTCTTTATCTAATATTAATAAATGTAATCGTGGATTATGTTCTTGCAAAGCATTTGCAACACCAAGACCAACCAATCCCGCTCCAATAATAATAACGTCGTACATTTTTAATTTTTCCTTATTTATTCCTAAATAATATATGGACACCGACAAAAATTAAAGTTGGTATCCATATATGTTATTTAAAATGATTCATATCAAGATTAAATAAATATTTAAGTATACATAACCTTTCATTTTTAAAGATATTAAACTCCATCAAACACTATTTAAATACACGAAAAAGGCACACAGTAATAATAAGCGGATAAAAGATACACACCTCATGGAGTTTTCTGTTTATTATAATTTTATGTAAATTCGTGCGACTCTATTAAACCTTAATTAAATCGAATTGCTTTATCAACATTACTATCTTCTCAATATCGTTGTCAGAAAGATGGTGATGACAGGGAATAGTGAGAATTTCTTGCGCTAAACGTTCAGTAGTGGGAAGAGCTATTTGAGGCTGGCTACGCAGCCATGCTTGTTGTCGATGAATCGGTATTGGATAATGGATAGCGGCTTCAATACCATGTTTAGCTAGGTGCTGCTGCAATTTGTCTCGGTTTTTTGATTTTACCACATAATGATAATAAGCGTTTCCCGGTTTTCCTGCCCCTAAATCTGTTCCAGTTCTTGTATTGAACAATTCTTTGTCATAAAAAGCTGAAATTTCCTTGCGACGTTGTAACCACTGGTTTAAATACTGAGTTTTGATATTTAATGCAGCTGCTTGTAAAGTATCAAGGCGTGAATTTATACCAAATAAAATAGATTCATTACGTGTCTGCAATCCATGATTGCGAGCAAATTTTGCATACTCAGCTATTTTCGAGTTAGTAGTGATGAGAATCCCACCATCACCAAAACCTCCGAGTGTTTTCAGTGGATGTAGCGAAAAAGCCGCAGCATCGCCTAATGTACCGACTTGCTGGTCATTGATAGTAGTTCCAATGGCTTGAGCACAATCTTCGATAACATATACTCCCCTCATATGGCACAGCGTGACAATCGGAGCAATATCTACGGGGCGTCCGCGCAAATAAACGGGTATAACAGCCTTTGTTCGTTCAGTAATCAGAGGAGCAATGGTGTCAACATTAATGAGTTCATCCTCTCCAATATCAGCTAGGATTGGTTTAGCGCCAACAGCAACTATTGCCCCAACTGTTGCTATAAACGTATTAGCACAAGTAATAACTTCATCACCCGAACCTATACCTAAAGCTTGCAATGCAAGTAGCAAAGCATCTGTACCAGAATTGAGTGCGATGGCATGTGCTCCTCCACAACATTGTGACATCCATTTTTCTAATCTTGAAACCTCTTCACCAAGCACAAAATCACCGGTTGTCAAAACATTTTGCCATTGCTTGAAAATTAGTTCGGACAAATCGATAGCCTGCTCTTGAATATTGTTACATTTAATCATGCTATTGCCTTTTAAATTTTTCGAGTGATAGCAGAAAGTGCGATGGCAGTGATTCCAATAGCACTGACGATTGCAGTCAATGTTAGTGTTTCAGAATATCCCACTGCCGCACCGATAATTCCTGCTCCAAGATAAATGAATGGGTGTGCACCACTGGTAACAAAAGTATCTACCGCTACAACTTTTCCAAGGTCTTTTTCCGGAGAGAGGGTTTGCATAGCAGTAGTCCAACCAGTGAGCCAGGATGCTTCAACAATCCCAACAAACATTGCCCACAGAATGACCATCCAAGAGAAGCCCCCCATGCCCAATAAAAGCATTGCGCTACAGAGAAATAAACCACAGATCACGGCAAGTCTTATTAGACGTTGGTGACCAGCAGTAAGTACTGTGATAACAGATCCAATACATGCACCAGCTCCCGAAGCTGCCAGACAAAACCCCCACATTGTATCACTGAATCGATCACTGATTGCGTATGGAGCAATGACTAAGAAAATAGGGAAACACAACACATTCAGGATCAATGTCGCGATAAATCCGAGTAACAATACAGAGTTACCAGTAATGACTGTGATACCGTTCAATACCTCACGTATAGAGAATTTATCATCGGAACCACGAATCCCTATATCGGGTATCAGGGCAGTAAAAAGAGCTGCTGCGAAAAACGTAATGCCATCAACCAGTATTCCCCATGCTGGTTCCCACAATATGATCATAACTCCTACTGTGGCAGGAAAAACTACTGCCACAAAGTTATCTACAAAATTCATGGCTCCATTTCCTGCCACTAAGGCTTGCTTGGGTAGCAAGTTTACAAGCAGAACTTGAGCACATGGGCGAGAGACACCAATGCCAATACCAAATATTAAATAGGCAAGTACTAATCCCCACCACGGGGCGTTTAACACAAGTAACATAGTTGCAGCAACTTGCGCCAACCCCCTGGCAGTATCTGTCGCAATGAGAATGTGTTTTGGTGACTTTCTGTCTGCTAGCAGACCTCCAGCGACAGCCCCAATGACTGTCCCTAATCCCACCGCAGCCATGACGACACCAAAAACCTCCCCACTAAGTTTGGCATGAATCAACGCAACAGGAAGGGCAGCTAAACAGACTGCATCACCAATCATTGACAAGCCTTGACCAATAAGCAATTTCCGGAATGATGAGGAGCGTAATGCCTCGGAATAAGGCGATACTCGTTCAGCGAATGAAGTCATTTGTTTCTCCGCAGATATAGATACGTCCATCTGGACAACATTCGGTAGCGAGTTTCTTCCCTCCACAGTAGATGTCAATGATGCCATCTGCAAGTACACTGACCATAAGTCGTTGCCCACAAAAATAAAGCATGAACCGATAGGAATCCCAGTCGGATGGTAACCGGGGGCGAAAATAAAGTCTTTTCTCTGCGACACGTAGCCCGGCTAAGCCTTCAACAAGCCCTTGCCATGCACCTGCGTAAGCTGAAAGATGTAATCCATTGTTGTAATTTAATATAGGGGTGAAATCCAGATTATATCGACTTGCGCGTGATATAAAATCGGCACAGACATCTATCTTACCTATATCCGCAGCAAGCACGGCATGAGGGCCATAACTGAGTGATGATTCATGAACAGTACGGGGCTCATAGAAGTTGAATGCTACTCGCTTGACTTCATCAGAGAAATCATCGGGGAATAAAGACATAAGCAGAACAACATCAGCCTGTTTTATGATTTTGGATGTGAAATTTTGCAGCTTTTCGGCAGAATACCGTTCATGTTCATTTATGAACTGCGGCCCATGTTTTTTTTCGTTTCTTAACTCAGTATCTTGAAGAATTGCATACCCATCGAATTCTTCCGGAATGGAAACGCCATCAATAACCATCCAAGGAAGATAGACATTTTCACTAATTGTTTTCCAATTCTTAATCTCGTTTGCAGAAATCTCGGGGAAGCATTTGTAGCTAATTAGCGAAAGTGCAAATTTTATGCACCATCTGAAAAGATAGTTTGTAAAAAAACTATTGTCTACATGATAATGATATTCATCAGGTCCCATTACTGAGTTAATAACATATGCCTGTTTTTTATCGGACCATTTAAATACAGATGCAGCAAATCTTGCACATTCTGCAACTATTTTATAACCACGAGTGTTCATATAAGCATCATCGTAGGTTACAGACCAGTATCTGTATAGGGAGTAGCAGACATCAGCAGAAATGTGTAATACTTCATCGACACTCCACTCACGCACGATATCAGCATCAGGATAGGAAAGGACATAGTGAGGTCCGTTTTCAGCGCCATGATCATTAGAAGCCTCTGGAAAACGCGCCCCAAAAAATCCTGTGGCTTTTGCAAATTCAATCGCTTTTTCCATACTATGGTATCGGTAGTCAATGAATGCTTTTGCTACACGTGGGTCATTCCAAGCCCAAAATATACATTTATGGAGTTCAGTATCAAAAAAAGTCGCTCCTGAATGATAAGGGCTAGTCAACCCCCGAGCTGGTGAAATAAAACCCGACTCATGGTTATATGCACCAATACCATGCTGTAAAAGTTGGAAAAGTGCATATTTAATACCGAGTTCAATGGGTTTATCGGACGCATTGATTGTCACATCATGCTCTTCCCATAATTTATTCCACCTTGCTCGATGCTCATTCTGGGAGGAGATGAAGTTAAATGGCACTGGGGATATCTCAAGTCCTACACTGCAATCCTCTGAACGTACCTTCCAATGTATAAATATAGAATGATGTTCATTCTGGGAAAAGTCGAAGGTTACGGATGTTGCACAACTCTGTCCTAAACATGACCATGTGTTTGCGTATCTGGCAGAGAATAATTGAACATCATAGTGCAATTTTTGTTCTTTAGTTGTGATTATCGCGCTAAAACCATCTTTATTGGAATAACATTGATTAATATCATAATGACGAGCAACTAGCCAAGGAGCCGTGCCGAGGTATTCGTTACCAGCAGAAATATCAAGCCCGTAATCCAACCGTAATCTCCGTAGACCAATTTCAGTATTTAATTGACGTAATTCAATAACAGTTGAGACTTCAAGCTTATTGGGAATATCAATAAACTGCCTTATGATTAACTCGAATTCTCCTCCTCTTACGCACAAATATTCAGTGCTGGTAACAAATGCTGTATCGAGAGATAAAATAATTTTCGCGGCTCGACCATTTTTGTGAATTACTGGTTCACCAGTTTCGACATCATAAAGCCGGAGAATTTTTGGTGCTGGCAGTGATACTATTTCACGTGAAACCCCAACACCTGATGTATATACCTTGTCCATAAGTAGCTGAACCCGCTGAGCTCGTTCAGATGCTTTTGGTACGTGTGGTCGCAGTCCCATAAAACTATTAGCTAATGTTGTCACACATGAAATAAATGCTGACGAATCAGGGCCGACTTCAGATATATTTTCTTCTTTTCTTCCATAAGTGATGGTCAGCATCAAAGACTCCTTGATACATTGAAAGACCAATCTGTGTATTTCATATTCAGCATATTATGGTAGCAAGGATCTGTAAGAACATTTGTGCTATTAATAAACCAACCCGATTGCCATTTCTCACATATTTCCAAAACAGCATCCCGAATTGTATAAACAAATTGAAAATCCAGTTCATTTTGTACTAAACGAGAGTCTAATCGGTAAGATCTTGTGTCATTAGAAGCTGTTGTAGCAATAGGTACATTGGTATTGAAATAGCGATCAACAACATCTTTCACCTGCAATGCTATATCGCTCACAGTATGGTTTTCATAACCGACGTTAATGGCACTCCCACTGACTGAACCAAGAGAATTACGTTGAACAAGTGTTGCATACAGGCGAGTTAAATCGCAAATATGGACATTAGGCCGGTATTGATTCCCACCAAAAACGGTAATTTTTCCTTGTGAAAGTGCACTAGCAGTCAGAATATTTACAGTCAAATCTAAACGTTGTCTGGGAGACCAACCGCAAACTGTTGCTGCCCTCACTGCAATGGTTTCAAAATTTGGGCTTGTTAGACCGAAAAGAACCTCCTCGCCTTCTGATTTATATCGGTTATAGTCCGTGATAGGAACACAAGGCTGACTTTCGTCGACGATAGGTTGATCATTTATACCGTAAACACTCGCTGATGATGCGTAGATAAAACGCCGACACCCCAGATTCTTGGCACTTATCATGAGATAAGGAAGACAAGCGATATTTATAGATCGACTGACTTCCGGATCTGAGTTAAAACTAGGGTCATTGGCTACCGCAGCAAGGTGTACTACTGTTGTTACTCCCCGTAATGAATCTTCAACAATAGTTTTATCACGAATATCCCCCTTAACTAATTCCAGATGGGGATGATCAAGAAAGAAACTAAGTCCGTTAGGAAAGAATTGGGCATCCAATACTCTAACTTTATAGCCTGCAGACAATATTTTAGGTACCAGTCGCGAACCTATATATCCTGCTCCACCAGTTACAAGAATTGTTTCATATTTAGCTTGCATATCATTTCCTTATATTATTTCGACAATCGGAATAGAGATGTCATTAAGGGATGGAATAATAAAAGCGCGTTGGTCGGTAGCCATGGGAAGGAGTTCATTGCGATGTATCTGATAAGCTTGGATTCCAAGATTACAGGCTACGTCAATAGAATGTGGAGAATCATCAATAAGCGTGACCTCTTTTGGGGTACGTTCTTCAATGAGAGACAAAAACAACTCCTCTCGAGTCTGATCTTGTTTTTGCCTTACTATGCTTTGTTGATTGAGTATTATGCTTTCCTTACGTAGCATATCGTCAAATAGGGAAGATGCATTTTGTGAGGCTGTATAAAATTTAACCTCTTGAGACGACAATTCTACTCGCTTTAAAAGTCGTACTGCGTCATCGAAAAGTCGGGCGTATACAGAAAGCCTAAGAAATTCAGCCTGTTTGATTTCCGCAAGCATACTTATGTTGCCGTTGTTTAATCTATCCAGGCCCGAAAGCAATCCAGCCTTTTTTAAATCCAAAAGGCGTGAAGCACCTTCTAATCGAGGTCGTCCTGCGATATTGGCAAGATATTCTTCATGAGTAAGCTCCGTCAGCCCGAACTGATGAGCAGCGTTACGCCAGGCTTCGTAATGCGGAGTATCAATGAGTGTCCCATCAAGATCAATCAATAGAAGTGTTTGCATTTTTGCTCCACTATTTTTAAGAGTTTTACATACTCTTGCCCATAATTATGTTTGCGATCCGAGAAGTTGAATCCATTACCTTGTCATCAGTGAAAGCTATACGCCCTCCATTGCTTTCAACAAATATTCGTTCTGCATTCAGTCTTAAATCCGTACTAGTGCCGTAATCCGCACCTTTAAAAAACACATGAGGACGAAGAGCGGAGAGGATATGTTCGGCGGTAGGTGAATCACTCACTATTACATGATGGCAGTAGCGAATCGATGCCATAAATTTGGCACGATGATAATCAGAAAAAATGGGACGCTCAGAACCTTTGTTGACATACTTATCAGCGGTAATTGACACGAAAAGACGATCAACCAGTAAATTGGCTTGTCGTAAATGGTGTATGTGACCAATATGGACGATATCAAAGCATCCGTGACACAATCCAATTGTCAGGCCATCTTTTTGGTAGCTTTCAGCAAGAGCTTTTAACTCGGTGACGCTGTTCAAAACGGTCATGTCAATGCCTCCTATGAAATAAGATATTTTGCCATTATGTTTAGATGTTCAGATTTCCCCCAATAATCTGGTATTTGCCCGACTATTTGGAATCCATTACGAAGATGAAAGAGATATGCAGCACGTTCTTTGTCAATGTTACCAATATCTAGACAAAGGTATTTTTTCCTAAGACTTAATGCGAATGCCTCAATTTCGCTATAGAGCAACGAAGCAACACCGTATCGACGATAATTTTGATCAACAACCAACCAATCAGCCCAAAGAACATACTTTGATGGTATTGCTCCCAAACTACACCCCATTGTTCCGATAACCGCCTCACCTTCAGTTGCAACAAACCGAATCTCCTCTTGATGCGGGTTTTCCAATTCACGTATGAATTGAATACTCGCAGATTGGGTTAGGTCATCCTCTGAACCAATTTGTGCTATGAGTTTAAGAACCGCTTCCATATCAGAGATGTTAAAACGTCGAATAAGAATTGTGCGCGTGCTTTTAATTGTCATGGTATTCCAGCCTAGTCAGAGCAGAATCCAACCGATCACATGCGCTATCGATCATTTCGGCAGTATGCAAAGCAGATAACGTCACGGGTTCTGGGCAATATGTTAGAGGTAATAGAAATCCGTATAACTTATATTCTGTTGACAACAAGCGGAATAATTTATGTGCGAATTTCACAGGGTAGGTATTTTCTATATCTTTCATTGTCTTTGGGCGTACTAAAGACCCGATATGAACACCAACTCTTCCTCCATAGCCATCAATATGACAGGGAATATTGTGTTGCTTAAAAATTTCTTTCATATTTTTTATGAGTTGGCTTTCTAAATTTGCAACATGTTGATAGAGGATTCCATCTTCTAAGTGCTCGATAACTGTCAAAGCTGCCGAAACCGATAGATATCTTCCCGTATTTGTGCCACTTATCTGTACAGGCCCACGCGGAGCGATCATATCCATATATTCAGCTTTACCAGCAATTCCAGCTATCGGCATTCCAGCACCAAATGCCTTACCATAAGTCGCTATATCCGGAATGACATCATAATCTTTTTGAGCACCACCAATATTTGCCCTAAATCCTGTTAACACTTCGTCAAAGATAAGTAATGCTTTATGCTTTGTCGCAAGTGCACGCAGGTTTTGCAGAAATCCCTCATCAGGTTTGATACAACCGATATTCAGAGCCACTGGTTCTAGAATAATGCCAGCCACATCACCAGAATATGTTTCAAATGCTTTCTGCACTGCATTTAGGTCATTCCATGGCAATGGCACAGTTAATTGACCTAATTCGGCAGGAATACCGGTAGTACCTTCAAGACGTTCTAGCTCACCATTTGCAAAAACAACACCACTTCGTGGAGAGGAATCTATATTCCATGTAAGAGTGTCATTTAAGCCATGAAAGTGGCCTTCAAATTTAAAAATAATGCGTTTACCTGTTGCGGCTCGAGCTATTCGAGTCGCATACATAGTGGCTTCTAGCCCTGAATTTACAAGACGTAATTTTTCTGCGCACGGTACCGTAGAGCAGAAGCGTTCACTCAACAATTGATGTTCTTCAGTTTCATATTGTTGAAGAAAACCACGTGATAGTGCATGAGTAATGGCCTTTCGTATAACAGAGCTATCATGACCAAGAAAA
>NZ_JAJAFZ010000071.1:0-21417 GCF_025384895.1 Photorhabdus kayaii | reverse complement strand
TGCTGTAATAATTGTATTATAGCGGCTATAATAGAGATATGAAAATAATACGTTAATACGTTAATACGTTAATACGTTAATACGTTAATAATATTTTTGTGCAGTATTGGGTTTTATTATTATTTTAAAATATTGATTATTGAGTGGAAACAATCTTAACATTATTATAAAATGCTTAAATGCTTATTCCATATGGTTCATATAATCTCTGATTGGATATATAACTTGGAGTGCTTTTTGTTTTAAAAGAAGCTTTTACTATTATTTTCTATCTTTAATATAGTTGAAGTTTTAATTTAAATATTATTAACCTTAATTCTATGGTTTTATATCGGACATAAAAAAGAATAAATAAAATTAGCTTAATTTCATCGTATGTATTTAATCATACGAATCGCTGTCCCTAATTGAGTATATTCTTTTCCCAAATATTTAAAGCCAAGGGCAATATAAAACCCTTCTGCTTGCGGATTAGCCAGCACCTGCAATGAGACTTTGCCTTTTATATGAAGATCATTCAATGTGATTTGCACCAATTGCTTGCCAATACCTTGATGCCAAAAGCCCGGTTCAACAAATATTCCATCAAGTTCTGCATTTCCATCAGATAGCGGCAATACAACACAAAATCCCAAGATTACATTAGCTTGTTCCGCAATATAAACATATCCTGCTGTAATATATTCTATCGGCAGTTCTATCATGTGGGGATTTGCTAGTAATAACTCTCTATCTTCTTCCCACATAAGAGACGCACGTAATTGCAGAGCTTCAAGGGCGAGCTGTTCGGTTGTATTGGCTAATCTGATGGCTATTTTCATTGTTTCGCTATCTCTGCGATCTACGCTGTGTATACACGGCATCCAGTGTAAACAGCACTAATGCAGCCCAGATAAAGCCGAAAGTAATCAGACGGTCGGTGCCTATTTGTTCACCATAAACCAAGGTTGCTAGCAAGAACATCAGCGTTGGGCCGACATACTGAAAGAATCCTAGTGTGGATAGGCGCAGGTGAGCTGCGGCTTCCGTGTATAACAGTAATGGCACAGTAGTAATAATGCCCGCGGCAATCAGCAATAAATTGAGAATCGTTGGGTTATTACTTAAATCACTGGTTGGGGTGTTGGCAAAACCAAATAGGTAAATGGCGGCAACCGGTAGTAACCACAGTGTTTCAATCGTCATGCCTGTTTGAGCATCAACGTTCATCTTCTTACGCAGCAGGGCATACAGGGCAAAAGTGACAGCCAAACTTAATCCAATGACCGGTATAGAACCAAATTGCCATAGCTGGATTAATACGCCGGTGAAGGCCAGAATAACCGCAGCCCATTGCGTACCGCGGAAACGCTCACTGAGAAACAACATGCCGAACAAAACGTTAACTAATGGGCTAATGAAATAACCTAAGCTGGCTTCCAGCATATGGCCGTGGTTCACCGCCCAGATATAAATCAGCCAGTTACAGGCAACCACGGTTGCTGTCACGGCCAGAAATAATACTTTTTTAGGTTGACGGAAAATTTTGGCTACCTGTGACCAGTGACGAGTTAATGTTAACAGTAGCAACATAAAGAAAAATGACCAAATAATACGATGGGTCAGAATTTCGTCAGCAGGTACTTGCTGGATATGTTTAAAATAAATTGGTGCGATTCCCCAGATAAAACAGGCACCGAAGGCGTACAATACTCCTTTGGTAGTTTGTGGCTTGTTCATATTGTCCTGATGTTAATAAAGGTGGAAAGAGTGTCATGGGTTTTTAGCCCGTTAACGTGAAAATAATATGTCACCGGGCTGAATATTACGCAAGCGATTAAAATGATATTGTCATCCTACCAAATAGGTCGCCGTTACACTGGCGATATGGGCTCTCTGCTCATTATGTAGTTCTGCTCTGGCAACAGAAACTTTGTTACCATTGCGGATAATGCTACTGGTGGCAGTAAATAATTCACCACGACCGGGGCGTAGATAATCCACCCGCAAATCAATCGTTCCCATTATTGATAATCGTTTTTCTAATTCTTCTAATGATGCAGGCACTAGACGGGTCAAGGCGTTACCGATACAGACCAATCCACCACATACGTCAAGCACTGAGGCAATGACTCCACCATGCAAAATTTTTTGTGCGATATTACCTACTAATTTACTTTGGTTACGGAATTGTATTTCTACGTAATCTTGTTCAAATCGAATTAGTTCAAGTTCTAATAATTGGTTAAAAGGCATATCGTGAACAAAAGTATGACCAATCACTTGCCGGGCTTCTTCCAGGGTTAATAGCGTTGTAGACATTTAATTTTATTCCTAAATAAAGATATATGTTTCCAATATGACTCTATATAGTTAATGACTTGTTAATATTATGCTTTTATTGCTAATCTTGCCAGCTTTAAGGAATGTCTGGCAATAATCTGAATATATACCCTATGGATTTCAAGATGGATCGCGACGGCAAGGGAGTGAATCCCCGGGAGCATAGATAACTATGTGACCGGGGTGAGCGAGTGCAGCCAACAAAGAGGCAACTTGAAAGATGACGGGTATAACATAATTGAATACAACTATAGGTAAGTTGAAACGGAAAATAATATCGGTGCTGAAATTTAATCCACTGAAATTACGTGTATAGGTAAATTATGTAAATAAAGAAGGCAGTACTGTAGCAGCACCGCCTTAATAGAGTAGTGAGCATGTTACTGATGAAACACCATTCTCCATGCCCATGGATAGTGCTATTTTACGAATGACCAAATTTGGCAATTGGGTTAATCAAGTTATCAGCAAACTGTAAACTTTGAGCCGGATCAGCTAAATCAAGCATCTGGCGGTTATTCGCTATTTGCAGGCGGTTTAGACAGCAGCGTTTAATCTCTGGTGTAAACAGATCGTAACGTACAAATTGCTCACTCAATTCAGGATGGTTGTGCTGATAGCTTAAAATACAATCTGCTACGGCCTGCCAGAAAAGATCCTGTGAATAGTCACCCTGTTCATCCAGTATTGCAGCCAGATAGCGGAATATACCGTCAAACACATCAGATAAGATAGTGAGTGTTTTCATATCTTCCGGCATGTCTACTTTGACTCGACTCGCTTTTTCCGGTAAATCGGCGTCGGGATTCATGACCAGAATCTCTTCCGCTAAATCTTTCATGAAGATGTGCTGTGGAACATGGTTTTCCAATACCATGATGATATTTTCGCCGTGTGGCATAAACATCAGATCATAAGCGTACAAACAGTGTAACAGTGGCGCAAGATAACTCTCTAAATAGCGACGTAACCATTCATGAGTAGGTAGGCCGGATGCTGAAATTAATGCAGGCAATAGGGCATTCCCTTGCTGATCACTGTGCAGTAACGCAGCCATAGTCATCACTTGTTGCCCAGGTTCAATGAGTTGCAGTGGGTTTTCTCGCCATAGTGCCGCCATCATTTTTTTATAAGGCGTATCACTACTGATTGCTTGCTCGTAATAGCTGTTTTTGAATCCAACACTGGCGACTTCTCGTAAAATTTTAAAACGATAATGTTGCAAGATGGGATCTTGTGTGACCAGATCGAATAGCCAGTCGTTAATGCCTGGCGTCGTCGCCATATAGTAAGGTGATAAACCGCGCATGAATCCCATATTTAGAATGGACAACGCCATTTTTACATAATATCGCTGAGGATGACTGCGATTGAATAGGGTGCGGATTGACTGTTGTGCCTGATAGATATCGGCACCAATACCAAGGTAGACCAATTTCTGATTAGCAATATCAGGAGCAAACACCGATGTCAGTTTGTTCTGCCATTGCCAGGGGTGAACTGGCATCAGAACGTAATCTTCTGGATTAAGGTTAAGCGCGATCAACCGCTGATCAAATTCAGCCATTGCAGTGGTGCCTAGTTCTTGTTCCAGCAACTGTTGATAATTGAGTTGCTCGATGCAAGCAAAGTGTGCCTTGCTCTTATGTGCGGCCAGCCATACTAAATGCATAGCAGAGGCAGCTTCGGGACTAAAGTTCTGGAAATCACCAATATCAAAACCAATCCGGCCATTGTTGGCGACGAAAGAGGGATGTCCCTCCATCATCTCCCCTTCCAGCGCCTGAAAATCAGTATTCACGAGATCCATTGCACTGATACCGATTCTGTTATGCTTAAAAGCACTGCTATAGAGAGTACTGGTAATTTCTTCCAGATAGGTAGGCATTACGACATCACTGATGCCAAGTTGTTGTTTGAACTCAATAATGAATAGTAAGGAATCGAGTACTTTTTCTTCTCCGTTGGCATTTTTTTGTAGCGAATCGGCATCAATCAGCCAGTGATCCAGTGCCATACGCCGTGCCCGGAAAGTATAGCTGACCAGATGGTTAGCATTATCCAAACGGTAATGGTGATATCCATCATTATCTGCTTTTTCAGTTAACTGTTGAGGCACGAGTAAACATTCATGTGAAAATTCAGAAATCGCTTTACACAAGTGCAGACGATTAACTTTCAGCCAGACCGCCGGTTGCAAGTGTATGGCATTTGTCATCAATGCGCCTGAGTGGGTTGATGTTGTCGCTTGATGTTCCCGCTGTAACGCAATCTGATGTTGTTCTCTGGTGCAAAAGGCTAACTTGGCTGTTTTATTCGGTAATACCAATGCCTTCTGATAAACAAAACCAGCCCGTAGATTAAGTTTGTGAATTTTTTCATTACGTATATCAGGTTCAACCACAATGCGAGCCACAGTAGGATCACTAAAAATAAAGGCCATGATGGTTTGGAAAATTCCCCAGGTGAAATGCCTTATTTTTTCTTGCGGTGGTGCAACCAGAATATGTATTCCCATATCATCTGGGTGTGCCGGATAATATTTTCCAATCAGATCATCTTGTGCACGATAACACTCTAATAGAAAAGTAGGTTGCCCCCGATATATTCCAATAAAGACACTGCCCGGATGGCTTGATTCTAAATTATGATAAAATTCCCGTACTTGTTTCTCAGTATTGTTTTGCATTCCCCAATAATGGGCGTAATCCCGGTTAACCCAGTCAGTTAATATGAGAATATCCTGTTCCAGATCCAGTGGACGTAATGCAAAGGTACCTATTTCAGGCAAGGATTTTTCAAACAGTGTAGGATTAAAAACGGACATTAGCATGCTCCTTCGGTTTCAACGCTGAACTGCTGGAAAGCGATACTTTTCTCAATCGGATAATGTTCAATACCGGTAATTTCATAAATCAGGCAGGAGTTGCGATAACAGGCCATTCCCAGATCCGGCGTGACGAAACCGTGAGTATGTAATTCCACATTCTGTATGAAAATGGTATTGTTCTGATCGATACTGTAATTACGCTGTACACCATAACGTCCTTTCTCATCCCAACGGATAAGGTGATGTATACCTTCAATAAAAGTCGGGATTTGATACTGATAGCCGGTAGCCAGAACAACTCCTTCGGTGTCCAGAGAAAATGGTTGCTCCTGTTCGTGTTGGAATAACGCCAATGTTAGGTCGCGGCCATTTTGGGCATGGCTAACTTGTTGTAATTCACTATTGGTATATAAATTGACGTTTAACTTGCCATTTAACCTTTTGGTGTACATTAAATCGAAAATATCATTGATTAATGAACTATTGATACCTTTATAAAGCTGCTTGTGGGACAAATTTAATGCATCACGCTTTTCGCCCGGGAGACTATAGAAATAATCTACATATTCTGGTGACGTCATTTCTAGTGTCAGCTTGGTATATTCCAGCGGGAAAAAACGTGGCGAGCGGGTAAGCCAATTAAGTTGATAATCGAATTTATCAATATCACTGAGCAAATCGTAGAAAATCTCAGCGGCACTTTGTCCACTACCCAGAACAGTAATAGATTGCTTTTGTTGTAAAGCTTCTTTGTTCTTCAAGTAATCACCAGATGTCACCATCTGATTAGAGAAGGGTTGGCAACACTTTGGAATATAAGGTGCAGGTCCGGTACCCAATACCAATTTTTTACAAACAAATTGGTGTTGTTGCCCAGTTAACGTATCTGAACAATGTAATGTATATAGCGAGGTATGTTCATTATAACTAATGCTGTCAACGCGTGTGTTAAAGCGTAGATTAGATAACTGTTCTGCCGCCCACTGACAATATTGGTTGTATTCCTTACGCATCAGGAAAAAACTTTCCCGGATATAAAAAGAGTATATTCTCCCTTTTTGCTTGATGTAATTAAGGAAGCTAAGTGGATGAGTGGGTGATGCCAGAGTCACCAGATCTGACATAAAAGGGGTTTGCATGGTGGAATTTTCTAGCATCATTCCCGGATGCCAATCAAAGCCCGGTTTTTGATCAATGAACAGGCTATGAACATCTTTTAATGGCTGAGTTAAACATGCTAGTCCGAGATTAAAAGGACCTATTCCAATGGCGATAAAATCATAAGGGCGAGTTGTCATAAAAATTTCTCCTGGTAATAAACAGTATTAATCTCATTAATTGTTATTATGGGTTGCCAGAAAATCGTTTCCGTGCATTACGATGTTATGCACAATTTCTTGTAGATGTTGTTGGCTCGTTGCTGGATTAAGGAAAGTAAATTTTAAATATTGTCTGCCATTGACTTTGGTACCTGCAATAACGGTATTACCTTCACGGAATAGTGCCTTACGAATGGCTGCATTGATGGCATCAATATCTGCATCAGGTAATTTTTGTTTAGGAATAAAACGGAAAACCAAAGTACTTAATTCTGGATAATGAATAAGTTCAAAATAGGGATTCTGTGCCATTAATCGATAGGCATCCTGAGCAGTATCGACCACTTTATCAAAAGCTTGTCCGAGTCGTTTTGCACCCATAATTCGTAATGTCAGCCACATTTTCAATGCATCAAAACGACGCGTTGTCTGGATACTTTTATTGACCAGATTAGGTGTACCCTCTTGTGAGGCACTGAGTGGATTTAAATATTCGGCATGATAAGTCAAATGGGATAAATGCTGCTTATTTTTGACGAAGAAAGCACTACAACTAACGGGTTGGAAGAATGACTTATGGTAATCCACAGTGACAGAATCTGCCAAATTAATGCCTTCCAGTAGATGAGCGCGGCGAGGCGAAACCAGTAAACCGCATCCGTATGCCGCATCCACATGTAGCCAGATACTATACTGTTTAGCGATAGCCGCGATAGGATGAAGTGGGTCAATACTGCCGAAATCTGTGGTACCTGTCGTAGCAACAATGGCAAAAGGAATGTTGCCCTGTTCGATGCATTGGTTAATGCTTTGTTCCAATGATTGAGGGTCCATGCGGAACTCACTGTCATGAGGAACAGAGATAACGGCGTTATATCCCAAACCAAGGATAGCAGCGGCTTTTTGTGTACTGAAGTGGCTGACTGTCGAGGTAAAAATACGCAGTTTATGGAAATCTGTCGGCAGACCATGTAACTGATTTTTATGTTCAGGATCGCGCTGGTGACAAAAGTGGTCCCGCGCAAGTAGTATTGCCATCAGATTTGATTGGGTACCGCCACTAGTAAAGATACCATCGGCATTTGTGCCCAATGCCATTTTATCTCGTGTCCAGTCGAGAACTTTTTGCTCTATTAGTGTCCCGCCAGCGCTTTGATCCCAGGTATCCAATGAAGAATTAATCGCGCCAATAATGGTTTCAGCCAGAACAGCGGGTAATACCAGTGGACAGTTAAGATGAGCAACATATTTTGGATGATGAAAATAAACAGCATCTTTAAGATAAAGTTGCTGTAGCTCATCTAAGGCCTGGTTTAACGAGGTCAGAGGAAGATCTAAATTCACTTTAGAAAATAGCGGGGATAGTTCATGGGGTAATATCCCACTGAAAGGTCTATCTACCCGCTGTAGTATTTTCTTTATTCTGGTAATGACATTATAGGCGTCATCAAGATAGTCTCCAGCACTATGCATATTTAAGAAATATCTGGAAAAATCTTTTTCCGTTATATGACTATCTTCCGTGAGTGGATGGTTTAATAGCAGAGCATCTCCGTACATTATATGTCCTTGTTATTTCATATATAGGTTGTAATTTGGTTATTTCCCAACATAATTGATTTTATTATGTGTAATATTGGGTTAGAGTAAATGACTGTTGAATAATAGCGCGATTAAATCATAATAATCTCTTTCTACCTAAGCAGATAAAAATTAAAAGTTATAGAATAGAATGTTAATGTTTGTTTTCTACTTTGGATTCCAAAGGGCAATCATGGCAATTATCGACGCCAGGTAGTTTATTTCTCTGGCAACAACTGCGACGCTGCATATTGTTATGCCGTAAAATAACAGTACGGTAAAGGGGGTTATCTCTACCATCAGGTAATTGTGGTTCCATAAAAAGACCATTTATAATTTCTTGATATAACTTGCTATTTATTCTTGTGCTGAATTCTACAAGATACCAATACATAAGATAACCAATATTATTCCACAGGAGACGTCTATTTATCCCTTGATATGATTCAATCTTTTCGCATACGGGAATAATATGGCGATCCAAGAGAGAATAGTGGCGATGGAGTAATGATGAAGGTGCCTCATTCAGCCAGGTCAAATTATAGTAAAAAATATCTGGCCTGCCGCTATCATGGAATTCAACCTGAAAAAGATTGTAATGGGTATCCACTGCTTGTGGATATTCCAGCAACATTAACATCATTGGGGGAATAACTAAACCAAAATACCATTGTGTCCATAAGGAATATAGGGCTTTCTGGCTAGGTTTTATATCGTTGTCACCGTAATATTCATCTTGATAGCGCTGAATTAATACTGGAAATTTCCTTGTGTCTGACCACTGAGGGAAATTCATGCTGGTAGTAGGGATATTATCTGCATTTATTTTCATGGTGGCAGAAAAATGGCTAAACGTTTGTTCAAATAACTGAATGATATCTTCAATTACCACTGTGGTTAAAGGTGTAATTGAATGCTTTGTCTCTGACACCACCAACTCCCTGCTTACATGTCCATACCACCTGATTGTAGTATCTTACATATGACTAATCATTGTAAATATAATTATGATAATTATTATCATTACCATTGTCATTATCAAGTAGTAAATCTTTTGGGTGCCTATATTGCTTGTTAATACGGCAAAATCATAGGCAGCTCATTTCCCGTTCAGATAGGATTGTATCTTGGGATAATCAAAGGCTTACCAGATTCTGGATCGCAAATAATACGGCAGGCTAGACCAAACACATCAGCGATACTCTGCTCATTGATAATCTCTTCTGGCATACCTTCGGCGTAAATTTTGCCATTTTTCATCATGATTAAATGTGAGGCGTAACGTAGTGCCAGGTTAATATCGTGTAGTACCAGCACCAACGTTTTTCCCTGTAAATGTAAACGTTGGCAAAGATCGAGCATTTCAATCTGATGGGTGATGTCCAGATAAGTGGTTGGTTCATCTAACAGTACAATGGGTGTTTGTTGTGCCAATGTCATAGCAAACCAAGTGCGTTGGCGCTGACCACCGGAAAGCTCATTCACTAACCGTTGCGACATCTCCTGGAGTTCGACCGCATGTAAAGCGTCGTTAACTGCTCGCTCATCTTCTGCTGACCACTGTCGTAAAAAGGATTGATGAGCGTAACGTCCACGTGAAACCAAATCGTATACGGTCAACGCTTCGGTGATGATTGCCCCTTGTGTTAGCAGAGATAGCTCACGTGCTACCGTTTTTGGTTTGTAATGTTGAATATTGTTCCCATCAAGCAGGATTTCACCGTGCTGTGGAGTTATACCTCGGCTAATGGCGCGTAGTAGTGTCGATTTTCCACAACCATTTGGGCCAATGATGACGCTGAATTCACCATCACGAATAGAAATATCCAGACACTCAACAATCGTTTTCTTGCCGTATGCTAGCGAAAGCGCTTGGGCTGTTAGTCGTGAGGTGGTGGTTGAGGAATTCATATCGAATGACATGACTTTGTTCTCCTTAATTCAGCGTACAGCAAATACATCAAATAGACACCGCCTACCCCTGCGGTGATAACTCCTATTGGCAGACGTGCCGAAGTAGGAAGTAGCAAAGTCATTAAATCGGAAGCGAGCAGTAGTAATGCTCCCACCAGTGCTGAGCAGGACAGCGCGGTGCCTTTGGCCCGTACCAAGCGGCGGGCGATTTGTGGAGCAGAAAGTGCGATAAAAGCCACTGGCCCGACAACCAATACCGCCATTGAGGCTAGTATGACCGCCAGTGACAAACTCATAAGCTGAATGATACGTACTGGCACACCGAGCGTATTAGCAACTTCATAGCCCAGATTAACGTAGTTCAATTGCCGTCCTAGCCAGAGTAGAGGCGGAACAAACAGTATTATCGTTCCATAAATTAACTCAACATCTTGCCAGCGCCGGTTGGCGAGGCTACCGTGCAGCAGCGAAGCAAGTTGTTGCGCCTGCTCAAGGCGCACATTCGATATAGCAAAATTAACAAATGCCATGCAAAGGGCGGCGATAGCAATTCCAGAGATGACAATCCTGGTTGTCTGCATTTGCCCGGAGCCGCTAATGTTTCCTGCGTATACCAGTAGTACTGCAAAGCTGGCTCCTAGCAGTGCACCTAAAGCAACGGGGAGAACTCCAGGCCAGATGATCAGTGTGGTGACGATCCCTGCGGCAGCACCGGCATTCACGCCGATAATATCGGGGCTACCGAGTGCGTTACGGGTTGTTAGTTGAAAAAGTGAACCTGAGAGTGCCAGTGTTGCGCCCGCCCCGATAGCCACTAATGCGCGGGGTAAACGTAGCTGTGTGAGAATAAATTCCTGATAAGGAGTTGAAGTTGCTAGCCAGGGATTATCGATACCTTGCTTACCCAATACTAGAGAGAGATAAAACAGCACTGCGAGCAGTAACAACATCAATAAGATGGCTCTTCGGGTCTGTTGTGGAGGTACAACAAAAACAGCAGTTCCTAACATGAAGGTTCGAATTTTTGCCGGTCTGGATAGGTTAATCTGCGACATAATTAACTCCACGATAGGTTTTAATAACCAGATAGAGCAATGGTCCACCGATTCCTGCGGTGATAATTCCCACCATGATCTCTCCGGGTGCTATCACCAACCGCGCCAGGATATCGGAAGTGAGCAACAGGCAAGGCCCGGCGAATAGGCAATAGGGTAGTAGCCAGCGGAAATCGCTGCCAACTAAAGCCCGCATCAAGTGGGGGGCAGCCAAGCCAATAAAGGCAATGGGGCCTGCCATAGCGGTAGCCACTGCCGCCAGCATAGTAGCAGTAATAAGCGACAACACGCGGGTGCGGGCAACATTGGCGCCAAGTGAACTGGCGATGCCTTCACCAAACACCATCACATTCAGGGAAGCGCCGAGTGAAAGAGTCAATATCAAGGCGAATAGTAGATAGGGTATCAGTGAACTCGCTTCCGCCAGAGACATTGCGCTAAGCGATCCAATAGTCCAGAAGCGGTAACTATCCAGTACATGCGCATTCATTAATACGAAACCTTGCACAAAAGCAAATAGACAGGCGTTAATGGCAGCACCAGTCAATACCATGCGTGCTGGATTGCTATTACGTTGTCCTCCACTGAGCAGGTAGAACAGCAATGTAGCTAGACTTGCGCCAATAAATGCTGTCCAGAAGCGTGGAAGTTCATTCAGTATGGGTATGAAAGAGAAACTGACGACCACCGTAGCAGCACCGGCGTTAACGCCCAGTAAGCCCGGTTCGGCGAGTGGATTACGCAGCAATCCCTGTGTTACGGCACCGGAAAGCGCCAGTGCTGCACCGGCCATGATGCCAATTAACGTACGTGGTTTGCGGGCATTGATGACCAGATCGCTATAGCTACCACTGTCACTTAACCAATAGTGATGCCATATGGTTGATAGTGGTAACATTTTTGCGCCCAGACTCAGGCTGGCAATAATACAAATGAAGGTCAGCAGTATCATGAGACCCAAGCCAAGTAGCAGTAGGGATCGGCGTTTAGGATTTGTCATGATGATTTAATTGCCTCTGCCAGCACTGGCATAAATTGTGATAAACCCCAGCGTAAGCTGAGCGGTGTACCGTAAGACATAGCAACGACCAATGATTGGTCAGTTAGCGGGATATAACCTCCCTGATGTACAGCTCGGATGGATTGAAATAACGGCTGTGCCTCCACTGCTTTACGTTCTTGTTCATTATTGAACCAAGTCACTAAGATATCAGCGCCATTAAGATAATCCGCATTTTCCAGTCCAATATTGGCGGCGAAACTGCCGAAGGGATCGGCCAGTGTGCTGACCGATGGCAGTAGCGTTAAACCAAGATGGACTAAGGTATCGACGCGTGGATCGCCTTTGACGTATACCGATAGCATGTTACTGCTGATACCCGCTTTGATATAGGCGAAAGTGTAGCCACTGATATGCGGGATGGTATTACCTGATTCGCGCAATATGGCATCCAGTTCAGTAGCGAGTTGCTCCCCTTGCGGCTGTTTATCTAGCGCACGAGCAATTAATTCAATCTGCTGTTGTGGTGTCGTGAGCCAAGGGGCAGATGGATAAGCGATCACTGGGGCGAAATATGATAAATGGTCATAAATTTCTTGGGTGATGCCTGATTGGGTTGCCACAATCAGATCCGGCTTAAGACTAATTACCTTCTCAATGTCTAATTCGGGGTACATATCTATCACAGTTGGCAAAGTCTCGCCACGCTGCTGTATCGCTTGTTTAAACCACGGCAGATAGCCCTGTTCATCCCCGCCCCAACGGTGGGATTCGATACCGACAGGAACGATGCCAAGATCCAGTACGATATCTTCCGCTCCTGCACCCAAGACAACAACACGTTGGGGGTGATGTGGAATCACCGCTGTACCCAATGCGGTAGTTATTTCTTTAGGATAACCGGGCTTGTCTGACGATATATTGTCTGTTCTGGCTGGCTTATCACAGCCAGCCAGCAGACTGACCAACAGCACCAATACGGCAAACCTTTTGTAACGCTTCAATTTCATTATTTTGTTTTCCTTCAAATAAATAGAAACATAAGGTTTGCCGTCCGCAGTGTCATTATGACTTTAAACTCAGAACTTATAACGCAAGATCGCTTCAATGTTGCGAGGTGCGCCAAAGTAATACTGAGAATATTGGCCGAACTGGGTGTAGTAGGTCTTATCAAAGACGTTATTCAGGTTAACCGTCAAAGAGAGATCCGGTGTGAATTGATAACGGCTCATCAGGTTAACCACCGCGAAACTGTCTTGCTTCGCTTGCATTGATGTTTTCCCCGGCCCATCAACTGTTAACCAGGTTTTATCCTGCCAGTTAACACCACCACCGATGGTCAGATTGCTCATCGCACCTGGCAGGGTGTAGGTGGTAAACAGTTTAAACAGCCTGTTTGGCGTATTGGAATTGATTCGCACACCATTAGGATCTACTGCTCGGAATTGTGTGTAACCAGTATAAAGACGCCAATTATCCGTCAGTTGACCACTGATTTCTGCTTCAAACCCGCGAGTTTTGGTGCCATCCACGGTATAACGAGGAATGGAGAGATCCGGTAGTCTCGGTGCATTGTTATCTACTAATGGCAGGTTATCTTGACGGATTTCAAAGACTGCCAGTGAGTAATCAAGACTGTTATCGAAGGCAACACCTTTTAGGCCCACTTCATAGTTTTGTCCAGACACTGGGGCAAGCAATTTATTATTGCGGTCACGGTGGCTTTCCGGGTTGAATATTCCGGTGTAACTGGTGTAAACCGACAAGTCTTGAGTAATGTTGTAGATCAGTCCACCGTAAGGAACAAATTCGTCACTATAGCTGGCATTTTGTGGAGTATTGAAATTATCACCGCGTGTTTGCCAACTGGTTACTCGACCACCAAGGATCAAGGTCAATGGATCTGCCAGAGAAATCTGAGTGGCTGCATAACCTGCGGTCTGTTCATTACGCCCTTTTGAGCCATAAGTTCGCGTATTACTCCACTCTGGTTCAGGATATTGCCAGCCAGGAGAGGTGAAGTCACCCAGTCCGGTGCAGTTGCGCTTGAGCATACAGGTTGCGTTGAAGTAATCGTTCTGGAAATCCTGTTGCTGATGATTTAAACCGAAGCTGACATGATGAGTACGGTTGAACAACCGGTAGTCACCGTTCACTTGTAGATCGTAGTTTTTCTGGCGGCGACTGCCATCAATGAGTGTCATGTTACCTGGCACCATACCAATATTGGTGCTACGGTTAGGAAAACTTGTTGCCCACAGGACTTTTTGGTCCAGAGCGTTATTATCATAAGTAAAGGTGCCTTTTACACTCCAGCCGTTGTCAAAGTTATGTTGCAGGCTGGTAAAGGTAGAGAAGGTCCGAACTTTTGAAAAAGCCCAATCAGGTGCGTAGCTGTCGCTGCGTTTATAGTCTGTTTTGCTGCCGTCTGCAAAGTAGATCGGCAAACCACCAAACATACCGCCGCGGGTGTGGTTACGTTGATAATCAACGCCTATAGTCAGCAAGGTATTTTCTGTCAAATCTGCTTCAAGAACGCCATAGAACGGGTATCTTTCGTTGTTATTGCGATCAATAAAAGAGTTGGCCGCTTGATAGGCTGTAACGAAACGCCCGCGTAGGTTGCCACTGTCATTTAACGGGCCAGAGAGATCAAGGCCAGTGCGCCATTTATCCCAAGAACCCACGCCGGCAGAGAGTTCGCCACGGAAATCACGGGTCGGACGTTTACGAATCAGGTTAACGGCTGCCGAAGGATTGCCTGGACCAACCATCAAACCGGCTGCTCCACGTACCACTTCGATACGATCAAACAGGTCAGCATCCAGAAGATTGTCGCCATAGTTAAAGCGGGTGTCGTAGTAGGTCGCAACCCCATCACGCAGGATGTTATTGATGGACATGCCACGAGAAGTAAACCCAAAACGATCACTATCAAACTGGCGTACGCTCATACCGGTTGTGCTATCGATGACGCGATTAACACTGTCCAGATTTTCGTCAAGCATACGTTGTTTGGTCACGACACTGACGGTCTGTGGCGTTTCACGCGCCGAGAGGTTTAAACCGGTGGCGGTGACCATCGACGTGGTATTGTACATCCCGGTGTCTTCGGTCACACCTTCATGTTCTGCTCGTGAAGCGGTGACGAGTATCTTGTCATTTTGGGCAGTGGTTTTATCGCTTGTGCTCTGTGCACTTTCCGCGACTGCGTAGCTATTTCCCATCAATACTAACTGTATCGTCATTGCAAGAGTTGTTTTTTTAATCATGGAATCCTTTCGCAAAAACGGATACATCACTTTCTTATTATTCATTACATCCCCAGGGTATATCTATGTTGATATTTTTATTTATTGCTGCTCGGCCTGATGAAGAGTAACCGAGTATTCATGGCGTAAAGCGTATAGTGGATTCACTAAAGTTCCGGCGAATTTGAGATTCTTTTCACGGTCGTCAAGATCGATCATCTGTTGATTATTCGCCATTTGCAGACGATTCAGGCAAGTACGAACAAATTCCTGCTTAAACAGATCGAACTTACGGAATTTCTCAATCTGATGCAGATGTTGTGACTGATAATTATGGACACAGCGTGCAACCAGTAACCAGAAACGCTCTTCGGGTAGATTAAGATCTTTTTGCAACAGCGGAATCAGGTAGCGGAAGAAACAATCGAAAATATCAAGGAAGATGTAGTTAATTTTCATGTCGTCTTCGATAGTGACATGCAGGAAATTAATCTCTTCAGGCAGTTGAAGATCACCATTCAAAATAGCAACTTCTTCACCAATATCTTTCATCAACATTTTTGTCGGGCTGTTATTATCCAATACCAACATCAGGTTTTCGCCGTGTGGCATAAATACCAGATCATAGGTGAAGAAAGAGCGCAGTAATGGCGAGAGGTAAGCATCGAGATAACGTGACACCCACTCTTCTGCATTTAAACCAGAACACTTTACCAAAGCTGCCACGACGGAATGACCTTGATAATCGACATGCAGCAACGAAGCCATTGTCATCAAGCGCTGGTTATCCTGCAACATCGTCATTGGGCTTTCACGCCACAGTGCTGACAACATTTTCTTATGGGGGCTGTCCTTCTTAATGGCTGATTCAAAGTAGTTATTGAAATAACCGAGAGCAGCACGTTCCCGTAATACGGTAAACCCCTTTTGTTGGAAGAAACTGTCATTATGGACTAAGTTACTGAGCCATTCGTTGACTGATGGGGTTGTGACCATGCTGTGTGGATCGAGCCCACGCATAAAGCCCATGTTCAACACGGAGAGGGCGGTCTTAACGTAGTTCTTCTTCGGTTGAGTAATATTGAAGAAAGTACGGATAGATTGCTGTGCGAGGTAGCGATCATGGCCTTCTCCAAGATAAACAATATGATTATTGGCAATATCTGCCGCAAAGCTGATAGCAATACGGTGTTGCCATTGCCAGGGATGGAGAGGCATCAAATAATAATCTGATGGACATAATCCCAACATATTAAGATGGCGTTCAAATTGGGCTGGCAGGTATTTCCCTAGCTCTTCTTCTATTAATTGTTGGTATGAAAGATCGGATAATGCCGAGAAAATAGCTTTATTCTTATGTACCGCAATCCAGATTAAAGTCACGGGGCTGGCGCTTTCAGGTGCATAACGCTGATAATCATCGGCATCGAAACCAATTCGGCCATTATTGGCAATAAAGACTGGATGGCCTTCACTCATTGTCGTTTCAACGACTTGATAATCGGCATAAGCTAAATCTTGGGCTGTAAGTCGGTTGTACTGATATTTAAAAGCGTGACCGTAGAGCGTACTGGATATCTCGTCGAGATAAATCGGCAGCATTTTTTCCGGGATTTCCAACAGCGGATGCAACTCAATAATCAGTTGAATAGCATCAAGTGGCTGAGATTGATTATCCCTGAATTTGGTTACGGAAGCGGTATCAATATCAATATGATCGAGCTGATAAGTTTCCGCTTGAAAATGGTATTGGTAGCCACCTATTGTCAGAGAATACTGCTGCTGTCCATGGTAGGTAGGATTAATTAATTTTTCGTGATATAGCTCACGTAATATTTTTGTCACCAGATGGCGATTGGCATAGAGCCAGTTCTCTGCGTTGAGGTGCAGAGTGTGATTATCGGAGTTAATATGCAGTGAACTCATGGTGATAACAATCCCTATTCATAATCAAAAATCATATCCAACATAGTCGTTGTACACTGGAAACAAATCGGTACGCTTAATTCTGAAATTTTCGAATATAAGTCTCTTTTTTCCAGGTATTCATTCCGGTTCCCTTAGACAGGTAACTTTTGGGGTATTCAATTTTGATAACATTAATACAAATTATTATCATTAACAACTGTGTAAGTGTAGGGATTTGCTCTAGTTTTGTTTAAATAGCAGGCAAAAATGGGACGTTATGGTGCTGCATTGGGATGAGTAAGGTGAATTGGGAGAGAATTTTTGATCGGCTATAACCTTTGAGTAAACCTGCTTTTGTATTGAGATGATGTTCAATGACATGCTGTAATTATTTCGAGAGTGAGATAGCATAATGCCCAGGCGTTTTGCATAGCGTCTGTGATTTTTTAATATTGAGGAAAAGCGTGTCTACCGCAGAGGTCATTAATACGATATCACTGACAGAGCAGGTATTGCGGGAAACCTTTGGTTATCTGCAATTCCGGCCTGGCCAGCAACAAGTTATCAATACCATTCTTGAAGGGCGTGATTGTTTAGTCATTATGCCGACTGGTGGCGGTAAATCATTGTGTTACCAAATTCCGGCGCTGGTACAGGAAGGGGTCACTTTGGTTGTTTCGCCGTTGATCTCTTTAATGAAAGATCAGGTGGATCAACTGCGGGCAAATGGTGTTGCGGCGGATTGCTTGAATTCAACCCAGGTCCGCGAACAGCAGATTGATGTGATCCGGCGTTGCCGTCAGGGCATGATTAAATTGCTGTATATCGCCCCTGAGCGTTTGATGATGGATAACTTCCTTGAGCAACTTCTGGAATGGCAACCTGCAATGCTGGCTGTGGATGAAGCTCACTGTATTTCACAGTGGGGCCATGATTTCCGACCGGAATATCGGGCGTTGGGGCAGCTCAGGCAACGCTTTCCGGCATTACCTGTCATTGCGTTGACGGCCACCGCGGATGAAACGACTCGCAATGATATTGTCCGACTACTGAATCTTAATGATCCACTTATCCATATCAGCAGTTTTGACCGGCCCAATATTCGTTACACCTTGATAGAAAAATACAAGCCATTAGATCAACTGTGGCTATTTATTCGCGGTCAGAAAGGTAAAAGTGGCATTGTGTACTGCAACAGCCGCAGCAAAGTTGAAGAGATATCAGAGCGTTTACAAAAACGTGGCTTGAGTGTTGCTCCATACCATGCCGGGTTGGATAATAGCCAGCGTGCGCGGGTGCAGGATGCATTTCAGCGTGATGATTTGCAGGTTGTAGTGGCAACCGTGGCATTTGGTATGGGAATTAATAAACCCAATGTTCGGTTTGTGGTTCATTTTAATATTCCACGTAATATCGAATCCTATTATCAGGAGACCGGGCGTGCCGGGCGTGATGGTCTGCCGGCGGAAGCGGTGCTGTTTTATGATCCCGCGGATATGGTATGGCTTCGCCGCTGTCTGGAAGAGAAAGAGGTGGGTACACAGCAGGATATTGAGCGGCATAAGCTCAATGCAATGGGGGCTTTTGCCGAAGCGCAAACTTGCCGCCGTCTGGTGTTATTGAACTATTTTGGTGAAAGCAAACAAACCCCTTGCGGTAACTGTGATATCTGTCTTGATCCACCAAAAAATTATGATGGCTTGGTGGATGCCCAAAAAGCGCTTTCTTGTATTTACCGGGTTGGGCAGCGCTTTGGTATTGGCTATATTGTTGAAGTGCTTAGAGGCGCGAATAATCAGCGTATCCGTGATATGAGACATGATCATTTGCCGGTTTATGGTATTGGTAAAGATCAAAGTCAGGAACATTGGGTGAGTGTATTGCGGCAGCTTATTCATTTAGGCTTTATCAGTCAAAACATTGCCAATTATTCTGCATTACAATTAACAGAAGCGGCACGCCCAATATTGCGTGGCGAAGTTTCGCTAAAACTGGCTGTTCCACGAATACAGAATCTGAAAGGGCGTAGTCAGCAAAGTAAATCGTATAGTGGTAATTATGATCGCAAACTATTTGCCAAGCTACGTAAATTACGGAAATCTATTGCTGACGAAGAAAATATCCCTCCTTTTGTTGTATTTAACGATGTCACGCTGATTGAAATGGCAGAGCAATGCCCGGTGACGGAGGATGAAATGTTATTAATCAACGGGGTAGGGCAACGGAAACTTGAACGTTTTGGTAATGTCTTTATGGCCTTAATATGTGAACATCTAGAGGAGTTTGGATAGTCAGAGGGCAATTTATGACGCCAGAAATATTGAAAGAAAGTTGGCTCAATCGTGAGATGCAGTTCTCTGCTTTTGCCAACGGGCCTTTATTAGATTTTTGGCAAGCCAGGGAAGAGTGTGAATTTATCGGTGTCGATAATGTACTGATACGTTATGTCCGTTTTTGTGCAACGGTAAAAAATGATAGAGCGGTTGTTATCTTTCCTGGCCGTAGTGAAAGTTATGTTAAATACTCGGAAGTAGCATTTGATTTTTATCACCTTGGCTACGACATTTTTATTATTGATCATCGTGGGCAGGGGCGATCCAGCAGGATGCTTGCAGATCCACAAAAAGGGCATGTAGAAAAATTTGATGATTATATTGATGACGTTGAAATATTAATAGAAAGAGAAATTCTTCCTCGTCATTATTCTCACTGTTATGCGTTAGCTCATTCAATGGGGGCGGCAATATTAGGGGGATTTTTATTACGTCACGGCCAGGTATTTGATGCAGCCGCCCTTTGTGCTCCTATGTTTGGTATTAACTTTCCTATGCCACGTTGGTTGGCAACTTTCCTGGTAAATCGGGCTGAAAAGCGGCCAGATATGCGCAACCATTATGCGGTACTAACTGGGAAATGGCGTCCGTTGCCTTATTTGATAAACCTTCTGACACACAGTTATGAACGTTATAGCCGTTACCTCCATTATTACGCGGATAATCCGAAATTACGCATAGGTGGCCCAACATATCACTGGATGAGGGAAAGTATCTGGATTGGCGATATGCTGATAGAAAAAGCCGGAGAAATTGAGACACCGCTGATGGTCTTAGAAGCCAGTGAGGATAAAGTCATTAATAATCAGAAAATACGGGCTTTTTGTGAATTACGTAGGAGAGAAAGGACTTTCATTGAAGAGCCGTTACTGTTAATTATTCAGGGGGCGCATCATGAAATCCTATTTGAAAAAGATAAATTACGTAGCCAGGCACTCAACGCCATTTGTGATTTTTTTGACCAGAATTGACTCAATTAAATGATAGGAACGATAACTATGTATCACATTGTTGCTTCAGATTTAGATGGCACTTTGCTGTCTCCTGATCACAAATTAACTTCTTACACCAAGGAAACTCTTAATTTACTGACCAATAAAGGCATTCATTTTATTTTTGCTACTGGTCGTCATCATGTCGATGTTGCGCAAATCCGGGATGTTCTTGGTATTGATGCCTATATGATTACTTCTAATGGCGCACGGGTACACAATGCTATGGGTGAACTGGTTTTCAGTCACAATGTTGATCCTGAGATTGTGCATGACTTGTGTCTAATGGAGTTTGATAACTCTGATATTCTGACGAATTATTATTGCCATGATCACTGGTATATGAACCGTGAATGCCCTGAGCAGAAAGAGTTTTTTCAGGAATCGGTGTTTCATTATCAACTTTTTGAGCGTGACAACTTTAAAACTGATGACGTATGTAAAGTTTATTTTACCTGCCAAGATCATGATCTATTGGTTGCGTTGGAAGAGAAAATCAAAGCGCGTTGGGGTGATAGCGTTAATGTAAGTTTCTCGTTGCGCAATTGTCTGGAAGTTATGGCGGGTGGTGTTTCGAAAGGTCATGCACTTGAGCAGGTAGCCCAAGCTATGGGTTATAAACTGAGTGATTGTATTGCTTTTGGTGATGGCATGAATGACTTTGAAATGCTGACGGTAGCAGGTAAGGGCTGCATTATGCAGGATGCTCACCAGCGCTTGAAAGATATCCTGCCAGAAATGGAAGTGATTGGCTCAAACGCTGATGATGCGGTTTCCCACTATTTGTGCGAAATGTATCAGGTTTAATTTATTATCCATTGTAATTACAGCGCTATTGGCGCTGTCAGATTATTATGGCTTTAGCCAGTTTAAGTAGCGTCAGCTTCTTAAACATAAAACCCCCCGCTATGC
>NZ_JAJAFZ010000070.1:0-21860 GCF_025384895.1 Photorhabdus kayaii | reverse complement strand
CTCGCTTAACGTTGCCACGTCATACACGATTTTGCTCTGAATGGCTGATTCCAGACCGTTTGAGAAAGAAAATGCGCCAACAGGCAGTACTGAATCCGCAAATTGCATGATTCTGATTAAGCGGAGAGCGTTCATTTTAGTTTAATCACATGCTGGTTCAGAAACGTATTATCGACATGAACGTGTGTTGCAGAATCCTCTGCGCCACCAAATAATAAACGAGCTTCGGCGTTACTAAGAGAAGGCAATATCTCTTCGCCTTTAACAAAGGAGTAAGGCAATGCGTGAAAGCCATGGGTTTTCATGACTGAATCCATGACCTTAGTTGATACTGTTAGCGGAATATAAATCTGGTGATTTTTAATCACTGACTTCCAATGCTGGTTACCTAGGGCATGACCAAGTTCAAAGCTGGTTTTCATTACCGTCTCTGAATCTAGTGACAGCAATGATTTCAAATGAATAACCATCACATCACGCAAGCTCATCTGGACAATAACCGCCAGCCCTTTGGTTTCATCCCACAATAAAACATCGCCGTCAGACAATACCTGATGACGGTCAAGGGAAATACCTAAATCCAATCCGTTAAGGGTGGATTTACGACAACGGCTTTTTTGCGCTTCCCATTGCGAAAGCACCAAAATATCCGGCGAGATCCCTTGCAAGCGATCTCGCCAGAAAACATCTTTTTTGGCATTACCAAGAATCTGTTCAATAACAATCATAAGATAACCCCTCTGAATGCGTGGATCGGTTAATCCGGCCAGAAAAAACGTTCTCTGACCAGCAGCAAAAAATAGACTAACTAAAGAAATAGCGCTGATTGAGCGCGACTGTCCTGACCGGTTTTACTGTGGCATATTCACCATTCACCTTGACGGCAAAGGTTTCGGCATCCACTTCAATGGTGGGCGTTTCAGCATTACGCACCATGTCTTTTTTAGAGATAACCCGGCAGTTGCGAACCGCCATCACCTGACGTTCCAAACCAAGACTCTCTTTTACCCCCAGTTCCATTGCCGCCTGAGATACAAAAGTGACACAGGTTTCCTGAAGGGTTTTGCCTAATGCGCCAAACATCGGACGATAAAATGTCGGCTGAGGTGTCGGCAGCGAAGCATTTGGGTCCCCCATCACCGCCCAATTAATCATACCGCCTTTGATGACTAACTTAGGTTTTACGCCAAAGAAACGTGGCTCCCACAGCACAAGATCAGCCATTTTGCCCACTTCAACTGAACCGAGCACATGACTTATTCCCTGAGCAATCGCCGGGTTAATCGTAATTTTGGCAACGTAACGTAATACACGGAAGTTATCGTTATGTGCTGAATCTTCCGGCAACTTGCCACGAGCCGCTTTCATGGCATGAGCAGTTTGCATCACGCGCAGCCAGTTTTCTCCCACTCGTCCCATTGCCTGAGAATCACTGGAAAACATCGACAGTACACCCATATCGTGTAAAACATTCTCCGCCGCAATGGTCTCCGGGCGTACACGGCTTTCCGAAAATGCAACATCAGCCGGCACTTTGGGATTAAGGTTATGGCAAACCATAATCATATCAAATAGTTCTGCCTGACTATTGATTCCGTAAGGCAGTGTGGGATTAGTCGAGCTAGGCAACACATTCATCTGGCTGGCAACTTTAATGATATCCGGTGCATGTCCACCACCGGCGCCTTCAGTGTGAAAAGTATGAATGGTGCGACCTTCAAAAGCATCAATGGTATCCTCAACATAACCTCCCTCATTCAGGCTATCGGTATGTACCGCGACTTGAATGTCCATTTCATCCGCTACACGTAAGGCATTACGCAATGCAGAATGAGTTGCGCCCCAATCCTCGTGCACTTTCAGACCGGCAACGCCAGCTTTGATCTGTTCAACCAGCGGCATTGCTACCGCAGCATGGCCTTTTCCCAAAATACCTACGTTAACCGGTAAACCTTCAAAAGCACGCAACATACGGTGGATATGCCACGGGCCGGCGGTAACAGTAGTGCCGTTAGTGCCATCGGTGGGGCCAACACCACCGCCAAAGAAAGTTGTCACACCATTGGATAAAGCATGTTCAGCTTGTTGAGGAGAAATAAAATGAATATGGGTATCGATGCCAGCAGCCGTGAGGATGAGATGTTCTCCAGATATAGCATCAGTACTGACACCAACCACCATACCTGGCGTGACGCCATTCATCATGTTGGGGTTACCGCTTTTACCTATCCCGACAATGCGACCCCCTTTTAGGCCGACATCCGCTTTAATGACTCCTTGTCGGGCATCCAAAATCGTGACGCTGGTAATCACCAAATCCAACACGTTTTCGCTGGTCATACAGTTATCCGCACCCATACCATCACGCAGTGATTTACCTCCGCCATAGACCGATTCATCACCATAGCCACGCAGATCTTTCTCAATTTCAATAAATAGATTGGTATCACCCAAGCGGATCTTATCGCCGGTCGTTGGGCCAAAAAGACCTACATATTCCTGTCGGGAAATGGTTGGCATAATTTATTCCTTTGTTCGAAAGATTTTCCAACGTTCGTCAACTCTAC
This sequence comes from Photorhabdus kayaii, assembly GCF_025384895.1. Lineage (NCBI taxonomy): Bacteria > Pseudomonadati > Pseudomonadota > Gammaproteobacteria > Enterobacterales > Morganellaceae > Photorhabdus > Photorhabdus kayaii. Next base: position 19,293 of record NZ_JAJAFZ010000070.1, on the reverse strand, counting down.
CTTGAATTTATTCGATAACTTTATACCCGTCATCTTTCAAGTTGCCTCTTTGTTGGCTGCACTCGCTCACCCCGGTCACATAGCTACCTATGCTCCCGGGGATTCTCTCCCTTGCCGTCGCAATCCATCTTGAAATCCATAGGGTATATAACTCAATTCTACTACCCAGCATGCAACCAGGTTTTTTCCACAGGTTCATCAATAGCAACCAGACTTTTACCTGCCCAACCATCGACTAAATTATTAAATCCATAAACGTTTTGGTTCCCACCAATCGGGATTAATGACACTTCAATTTCGTCACCGGGTTCAATACGGATAGCGGTTGTTGCCGTGATATTAAGTCGTTTACCAAACGCCGCCGCACGATTAAATTGTAAAGCTTTATTTACCTCAAAAAAATGGAAATGAGATCCCACCTGAATAGGACGATCACCAGAATTACGAACTTTTAATTGAATAACCGGACAATCTTCATTAAAGGAGATCGGGTCTTTAGCCAGAATATATCCCCCCAATGGAGTAATATCTTCTTTATTATTTTTTTCCATCGGAAAATCTCCACGTTAAGACGTGAGTCAAGACATAAGTTAATATTTTGTCTAGATCATTTTTCCTGCTATTTACAATTTGTTTCAGCAATCATTGAATGGGATCATGCACCGTGACCAAGCGACTACCATCAGTAAATATTGCTTCAACCTGTACATGCGGAATAAGCTCAGCGACGCCATCCATCACATCTTCTTTAGTCAGAACGTGTCTGGAATCATCCATCACCTCTTCCAGTGTTTTCCCCTCTCTGGCACCTTCCAATGCAGCCGCAGTAATAATCGCAACGGCTTCAGGATAATTGAGTTTTAAACCACGAGACTTACGCTTTAATGCGACATCAGCCAGTGTATATACCATGAGTTTTTCGATTTCCCTTGGTGTTAATTGCATAAAACCCCCTAATCATTGGTTATTCCATACGGCCACACTGCTATGTCAATATATAACTTAATACGATTTTTCCAACAAACTTTATTCAAAAGCTGCTGTCCATCCGAATATTGATTGAGATAATCTTTTAGTAAAAAAGCTTTGACACAAAGACCATAATATGTCAATTAAGATCATTCTTCTCAACACAGGTTAGTCCTCTTACCTCTTATTTAAGTTTATCCAAGGTAATATTACAAGCTGATTAGTATGCCTACTTAGTGAAAAAATTATAGGTCATGAAGTCAGAAAATACTTACTATTTTTTTGACTTCTAGCAATCACCCGTAAGGCGGGTTTTACATTCACAGATTTACAGGTATTCCATATATGAATAATGTAACGGATAAAAAACGTGCTGTATCTCTTCTTGTTATTTTGATTGCCGCCAACATACTGGCTTGGGTTTGGGCATTTATCGCTTTCCGTCATCATGCGGTTATGATGGGGGCAGCCCTGCTGGCTTACGGTTATGGACTGCGCCATGCAGTTGACGCTGATCACATCGCGGCAATTGATAACGTCACCCGTAAACTGATGCAACAGGGTAAATCACCCATTGCCGTCGGCGCTTTCTTTTCTCTTGGGCACTCTACCATTGTTATTCTGGCCTGCTTCGCCATCGTCCTGACCTCTATGGCGTTTAAAGATCAAATGGGTTGGGTTCATGACTATGGCGGTATTGTTGGCACCTTAGTTTCTGCCTGCTTTCTGCTAGCAATAGCACTGATTAATTTGCTGATATTAAAAAGCGTCTATCAAAAGTTTCAGGAGCTCAAACGTGGAAGAGATCTAGCTAAAAGTGATTTTACCGAACTAGCAACAATGCCAGGGGGAATCATGACGCGCCTGTTCCACACGGTTTTCCGACTGGTAAGCAAAAGCTGGCATATGTATTTGGTCGGTTTTCTGTTTGGATTGGGTTTCGACACCGCTACCGAAGTTGGGCTATTAAGTATATCTGCCGCCGGTTCTCTCAGTGGACTTCCTCTGTGGTCGTTGATGGTATTCCCGGCGCTATTTACCAGCGGTATGGCACTCATCGACTCACTGGATAATTTTATTATGGTCGGTGCCTATGGTTGGGCATTTTCCCAACCAGCACGCAAGCTCTACTACAACATGACCATTACTGCGGCTTCCGTTGCCGTAGCGCTGTTCATTGGCGGATTGGAAGCGCTCGGACTTATCGCTGAACAGTGGGATTTGCATGGCGTTTTCTGGAACACTATCGGGGCATTAAATGACAATATGGGCAATGTTGGTTTTTGGGTCGTCGGGATTTTTATTCTGTTCTGGACCTTATCGGTGATGAATTACCGCTGGCGGGGCTACGATACGCTGGAGATTAAGTAATATTTACATAGCGGGCAATGTATTACATCCCGAAAGGTTGTTATGCTCGCTACCTAATGATAGCATTTGTATTACTAGTGATATCATTGTGAGAAGGCTATGCATAAACAAACGAAACAGACAATAACCCTTCGCTTAGATGAAGGGTTGAAAACACGTATTAAAGCACTGGCTGATGCACAAGGCATTTCTGCCCATTCTCTTATGGTACGTTCAATTGAAAGCGAAATTGATACTTTGGAGGCCAGACAACAATTTTTACGCGATGCCCAAAACGCCTGGTTAGAATATGAAACTACCGGCTTGCATTTAACTGGCGGTGAACTTTGCAATTGGCTGGATGCTCTTGCTCGTGGCGAGGACAAGGAACCCCCTGAATGCCATCTGTAATAGTCACTCCAGCAGCCATGAGAGATATAAATCGCCTTATTGATTTTTTACATCAACGCGATACAGCGGCTGCAAAGTCGGCATTTAATATCATTAGCAAACATATCCAAGCACTGGAATCTAATGTTTTAGCTGGACGGCCAACAGAAATTTATCCATTCTTTGAATTAATTATCCCTTTTGGCGGTACAGGCTATGTATTGCTATACAAAGAGCTTCCCAGAAGTAATACTCGTTACATCGTGGCTCTCCGTCACCAGAGAGAAATCAAATATAAGAAGCACTAACTTAAACATTAATAACTAGTGAACCGTAAATTAAGTAAACAACGGATGTAATCTCTGTCTCTTAATCAAGAAATTTGACTAAGAGACAGTAAATCTATCAAATCTGTAAGTTAAAACGATAGAAAATCACAGTGCACGTAGGATTGCCTCTACACTCGCTTTCGCATCACCGAACAACATTTGGCTATTGTCTTTAAAGAACAGTGGATTTTGCACACCGGCGTAACCTGTGTTCATTGAGCGTTTGAACACAACAACATTTTGTGCTTTCCAAACCTCCAGAACGGGCATACCCGCAATTGGGCTATTGGGATCTTCCTGTGCCGCAGGGTTAACAGTGTCGTTGGCGCCAATGACCAACACAGTATCGGTATCAGAGAAATCATCATTGATTTCATCCATTTCAAGAACAACGTCGTAAGGCACTTTTGCTTCTGCCAACAGCACGTTCATATGCCCAGGCAAACGCCCCGCGACGGGATGAATACCAAAGCGGACGTTGACGCCTTTCTCACGTAGTTTGTCCGTGATGTCATGTACCGGATATTGCGCCTGTGCAACAGCCATACCGTACCCCGGCGTGATGATAACAGAAGTTGAGTTTTTCAATAGTTCAGCAACGTCTTCCGCTGTGGTTTCACGGTACTCGCCCATCTCTTGCTCATCACCGGTTGAAGAACCATCAGTACCAAACCCGCCGGCAATCACACTGATAAAAGACCGATTCATGGCTTTACACATGATGTAAGAGAGAATCGCCCCCGAAGAACCAACCAGTGCACCCGTTACAATCAGCAAATCATTGCTCAACATGAAACCTGCCGCTGCCGCGGCCCAGCCCGAATAGGAGTTCAGCATTGAAACCACCACTGGCATATCAGCACCACCGATGGAAGCAACCAAATGCCAACCAAACACCAATGCAATTGCTGTCATAAGCAACAACGTGAACACTTGCAGACCTGTACTTTCCGTTTTCACAAAAGTCATCAACAGCACAAAAGAGATCACCAGCGCTGCAAGGTTTAATTTATGACGATTTGGCAACATCAACGGCTTAGAGGAAATTTTTCCACATAATTTACCAAATGCCACAACAGAACCGGTGAAGGTAACCGCACCAATGAAAACCCCCAAGAAAACTTCCGTCAGATGGATATTTTCCATCACGGGTTCTGCAAAACTATCGTGAGCAATAAAGCTATTAAAACCGACCAGCACGGCGGCCAAACCAACAAAACTGTGCAGAATAGCAACCAATTCCGGCATTTCGGTCATTTCAACTTTATTTGCCAGACGAATACCAATCACCGCACCGATCACCATCGCCAGAATAACCCAGACAACACTTCCGGTATCAGGCCCGAAAATAGTCGCAATCAACGCGATTGCCATCCCGGTGATACCAAAAATATTTCCGCGTTTAGAACTTTCATGACGAGATAAACCTGCCAGGCTGAAAATAAATAAAATGGCGGCAACAATATATGCTGCTGTAACGACTCCACTCGACATTAGTTACCCCTTAGTCCTTACGAAACATTTTCAGCATGCGTTGAGTGACAGTGAAGCCACCGAAGATATTAATGCTGGCAATAAGAACAGCAATAAATGAGAAGAAACTTACCCATCCACCATCACCAATTTGTAATAACGCCCCAACGACAATAATCCCCGAAATGGCATTAGTTACCGACATTAACGGTGTATGCAATGCATGGCTGACATTCCAGACCACGTAATAACCCACCACACAAGCCAACGCGAAAACAGTAAAGTGAGATAAGAATTCTTTTGGCGCAACATTGGCTAACCAACCGAACAAGATAACAACCAATGCCAATAAACCATATTTCAACCAAGGTGAAACGGGTTTCGCCGCTGGCTTTTCTGCTTTAACTGATGCCGGTTTTGCTTGCGGCTGAACCGAAACTTGAATGGGTGGCGCCGGCCAGGTCATTTCGCCCTCTTTGACAACTGTCACGCCACGAATAACAACATCGTCAAAATCAATATTGATTTCGCCATTTTTCTCTTTGCACAGTAACTTCAGCAAATTAACCAAGTTAGTGCCGTAGAGTTGTGAAGATTGTGTTGGCAAGCGGCTTGGCAAATCTGTGTAACCAATAATTTTCACACCATTTGCAGTAATAACCAATTTATCTGCTTGCGTTAATTCGCAGTTCCCTCCGGTCTGAGCGGCCAGATCAACAATCACACTACCCGGCTTCATGGATTCAACCATCTCTTTGGTGATAAGACGCGGAGCCGGTTTCCCTGGAATTAACGCTGTTGTTACAATGATATCAACTTCTTTTGCCTGTTCAGCAAAAAGCGCCATCTCCGCTTTAATGAAGGATTCAGACATGACTTTTGCATATCCGTCACCACTACCGGCCTCTTCTTCAAAATTCAGCTCAAGAAACTCCGCCCCCATGCTCTGAACTTGTTCTTTAACTTCAGGACGAGTATCAAATGCACGAACAACCGCGCCCAAGCTGCCCGCAGCACCCACAGCAGCTAAACCAGCAACACCGGCACCAATAATCATCACCTTGGCTGGCGGGACTTTTCCTGCCGCAGTAATCTGACCAGTAAAGAAACGACCAAATTCGTGAGCGGCTTCAACTATTGCACGATAACCGGCAATATTTGCCATAGAACTCAACGCATCCAGCGATTGTGCTCTGGAAATACGCGGTACTGAATCCATCGCCAACACCGTGACTTTGCGGTCTGATAACTTCTGCATTAACTCAGGGTTTTGTGCTGGCCAGACAAAACTAACCAACGTACACCCTTCCTTCATTAATGCAATTTCATCATCCTCAGGAGCATTAACCTTTAGAATAATATCTGAACGCCAAATATTATGACGATCAGTAACTTCAGCACCTACTTGTTGGTAAGCACTATCCTCAAAGCTAGCTAAATGCCCTGCGCCACTCTCAACAACGACATTAAATCCCAATTTCAGCAGGTGTTCCACCGTGTTCGGTGTGGCTGCAACACGTGCTTCATTGGCAAGTCGCTCCTTCGGTACACCAATACGCATAATGTTCCCTTCCTAAAGCCTAAGATTAATGATGATTATTGCTTGTTACAGTCAATTTAGCGACTAAATTAACTTTATTACTGCCATCAGTAAAATCTATCAACAAATATTTTGATAACAAATTGAAAATATTATCGATAATAGATAACTAATGCGTAAAATAACTAACTAGTATTACCGGTGTAGTATTACCGGTGTAGTATTACCCGGTGCAAATCACACTTTTAACTGAACCACTCGCTATGCTGATAAAAACTTATGGCGCCCTATCCTATAAACTTGCATTCATTCATACTGATAGCATAAATTCGTGGGACATTAGCTATTATTACATGTAATAATTATCGGCTATGTGATGCATAACCATGTTCAGCAAGTTACAACTATTTAATGCGCAAGGTGGAAGAATTTTTTATGAAGCTGAAAACAACGATCATTGCAGCAGCGGTATTCTCATTAACGGGTATTACCACTGTTCAAGCAGCTCAAGAGTTATCCCCGGAGAAAGCGGCAGAGCTGAAACCATTTAAACGTATTACGGTTACAGGCCCTTTTAATGCTATTTATGAAGCTGCCGATGCGGTTTCCCGTCGTGCAGACAAAATGGGGGCAGATGGGTTTTATATCCAAAGCCTTGACGATCTAAATAATAGCGGCAATCTGCGCGTTACAGCTGATCTGTATCACAAAGATGCAGAGGAAATTGATAATTCACCTAAATATCGTATATTCCGCGGCATCAAAGAATTACCCAAAGCAGAAGCTATAACGTTGGAACCATTCGATACAGTCACTATTAACGGCTTTTACGACAATGAACCCGATTTGAATGAAGCCATTGCAAAAGAAGCTAAGAAAAAAGGCGCTGCGGCTTTCTTTATTGTTCGTCAGGTTGCAATCAATGATGGTGGTAATCAGACAGTGACAGCTTATGTTTATAAAGATGATGCGCCAAAACGCCAAATTCAGGCTGATGAAGCTGTTATCCCGGCAGATTCCGATTCTGGACGCATTGCATTGGCTGCTGGTGGCGAATCAGCTAAGAAAGTAGAAATTCCTGGTTTAGCCTCTTCAACTTCAACCAGTAATTCTGTTGGCCGCTTCTTTGAAACCCAGTATTCTAAAGGTAAACGTTACACGGTAACGCTTCCTGATGGCACAAAAATCCAAGAATTAAATAAAATCAGCGCTGCTCAGATGGTTCCTTTTGAGTCCATCACCTTTTCAGGTTACTACAACAGCATGCCTGATGTTTCCTATGAAGTGGCTAAACGTGCCGCAGCTAAAGGTGCTAAGTACTATCATATTACCCGTGAATGGCAATCCAGCGGTGGAACCTCCACTATCAGCGCAGACTTGTTTAAATAATCTATTTAACCCAAAAAAAGGCACACATGATAATCATATGTGCTTTTTTTATTTATAAAGATAATAAAGTTATTCAAATTAGTTAGCGGATTCTAATTTCGAATCGATACAATCAATGGCGTTCTGTATCGTCACTATTTTTTCCGCTTCTTCATCATCAATAGTTATCCCGAAATGCTCTTCCAGAGCCATAATCAGTTCAACATTATCTAACGAGTCGGCACCTAATTCCTCGAATGTTTGTGTATTAAGAATTTGGGTTTCAGGTATTCCAAGTTGCTCTGCAACAACACTTTTGACACGATTCTCTAAATTTTCCACGCTGTATTTTCCTAGATGTACCAATTACAAGGGGAAACAGAAACAGGTTGTTTCCCCATTCTTCATTAACACTAAGATTAAATATTTACACGACAGTCAGGTGCATGAATGCCCCTGTGAATCTGGCACTTTCAGGGATAAAACATAACAGACGTTGATCTTTCTTCAATTTACCCGACTTCATAAGCTCATCCAACATGATATAAATAGAAGCCGATCCGGTATTTCCTTTCACTGATAAGTTAGTAAACCAACGCTCTTGTTCAATACCAAAATTAATATCTTCAAGACCCTCGGAGAATTTCATGCGGAAATATTCAGATGAGTAATGAGGCAAGAACCAATCAATAGATTCTGCCGATAAGTTACGATCAGCAACTATCCGTCTCAATGGTTCGGTAAGTGTGAATTTAACGACCCTCTCATTTAAATATCTGACATCTTGTTTGATGCAGAAAACAGAATATGCAAGCCAATCAGCCTGACTCATTTGAGCCCAACCTTTCAAACTGCCATCTGCTAACTTTTCTCCACCTGAGTACATACATGTCTCTTGCTCATTAGCAAAAGAGTAAATATCTATCCAATCAATTCGTAATGAAACACCATCAGGTCGAGGTTTGTTTTCAAGTAAAGCAGCGCCGGCACCATCAGAAAGCATCCAACGCAGAAAATCTTTTTCAAAAGCGATTTCAGGGCGTCGTTCCAGTTCTGCAACCCGAGCTTCGTTTTCACTCTGGAAATTGCGGGCATGCAATACAGTGGAAGGTACTTCCGACGTTGTTGAAACCGCATTACTTGTCGCTCCCGAGAGAACGGACAAATAAGCATATTTCATCGCTGTCATACCGGCAGCACAAGCACCGGAAGTTGAGATAACTTCACAGGGTTTATTTTTGAGCTCTCCATGAACCATGACACCATGACCCGGTATAATTTGATCAGAAGTACCACTGCTTGCTGCCAGACTTTGCATATCATCTAAAGAAAAGTGTTCATCAACCAAGCCTTTTACTGCTTCAGCCGCTAATTGAGCAGATGTATAAGTTGTCTCACCTGTCTCCGGATCCAGTGCATAATGGCGATATTTGATACCATTATTGCGAAGGACTATATGACGAGATCTTGATGGACGACCACCAACAAAACCAAGGACAGATTCCATTGTATTATTATCTATTGGGTTTCCCGGCATAAACGCGGAAACTTTAGTGATATAAACGTTGTTACTCATTTACTTATTTATCTCCTTATCATCATAGCGGGCAGAACCAGAAGGTTGTTCATAGTATTTCTGTAACTCATTAAGACGTTCTTTAAGTAATGGGGTAAGCAAACGGCGAACAACCACTGAAATAGGAAAAACAACTAGTACCATCAATATTAAATAGGTTACAAACAACGCTAATAAAGAGCGTCTTACCCATATCCCTCGTTTGCCCACACGGCAAATCAACCCGGACCAAAATCTAAATCCTCGATGCGCCGCACGTTCACCGAAAATAAAAGCTTGGTCGACAACCGCTGCTCCCATACCTTTCAACATTGGAGCATCAACTTTCTCTTTATCCGTTTTGAGCGCTGCCAACAATGCATCACCAAAACGTGTAGCATCTTTAACGTCTTCCTCCGATACGCCCGCCCGCGGTAAGCTAGGGAATGGCTGTCTTCTTCCTGTCATTAGCCATATCGGGGTTGTGAATACTGTTGCAAAAAAGTTTGCTTTATCAACAAAGACCACATTATCGCGCAAATATGCTCCACTTTCATGCAACAATCTTTTGACAGTTTCCTGAGCTATCAACCACATGTTGCGGCAAGCAATAACTGTCACCACCGGTCGGCCATTAAGTAAACGCTTTCCTTCTTCACTCTTAAGAAATGCCACTATCGGAGGAGCAGGTGATAAATACCAAACTTGGTAGCCTAATATGACCAAATCAAAAGGTTCTTCGTCTTCCAGATTCAAAGGCGCTAGCTCAGGCGGATGTAACTGCACTGTTTCTGGGAAAACATCAACAAATTTAGAAAACTTCCAGGGAAATGCAAATTCTGGAATCGGTTTCAGAATAACTTCACGGATGTATATCTCTTCAGACTCTTGCAGGGGTGAAATTAAGCTTTTTACCACCTCGATCAATTGGCCACTTTGGGAATACGACACCACAAGAACACGTTTCATATGTTCTAACCTTTATGAATATTTAATACTGAGCCATTCATCGGCACCTAAAAGATAAAAATTTTAATGACAACTGTCCTCTAACCATCTAAGAATATTTTTTGGCATACGTACATATAATCATTCCTGAAAATTAAAAACATATACAAGAAAAATAAGTTAATAAATCACAGAGTAATATTTTCACAAACAATATAAATCAAAACAGTCGTTGTCAACATGATTTTTTTATTTTTATATAAGATTAGTTTTATATCACATTGTAGGAAATTAATTAGTTACTGATAGAAAAATCAATGAAAAATATATTAACTTGAATATAAGATTAACAAAATCAATTAAAATCGAAAAAATATTTAAATTAAATCAACGAATTAAAAAACATTACATCTTTTTAATTTAATAAGATATTCATAACATTATGAAATTACATATCTAATAGATTAATTTAATAATATGACATAAAAACAAGAGATTATTATTACTTAGCAATAATATTGCATAACAAAATGAAAACTAGAGGTAAATTAGAGATAAAACTTTATCTTTCACAATTATTTTTATTAAATTTTGAGATCGATCGAAAAAATTAAAATAAAAATTACTTAATTAGTAATAACACTATACCAATGGATTTCAATATGGATCGCGACGGCAAGGGAGTGAATCCCCGGGAGCATAGATAACTATGTGACCGGGGTGAGCGAGTGCAGCCAACAAAGAGGCAACTTGAAAGATGACGGGTATAGTAATTCATGCTTATTACCTATTTACCTTAGTACAATAAACAGCATGATAAAAGTAACTCATATCAGCTTATAAAAACAAATTGTATCTCACTAAATTTACCATCAAATAATGCATAAATTTTATAGTTATTTGCATAGAAAACCATTGCATCCAGCTCATACCCTTCGTAGAATCCCCCCCTATTTCTAGGTTCAATCAGTTTGTTTCTCCGCCCTGTACAGCTTGGAAGCGATGAAAACCCGATACCCAGTTCACCTTTGTGATCAGGATAACAAACTGGTTAATAATGCAGTTTATGTCATATTAGGAACATATTTTTGGAAAAGAAACTAGGTCTCACAGCTCTTACTGCTCTGGTACTCAGCTCTATGGTCGGTGCGGGTGTTTTCAGCTTACCGCAGAATATGGCTGAAATCGCCAGCCCGGCAGCGTTAATGATCGGCTGGGGAATAACAAGTGTCGGTATCCTGTTCCTGGCTACCGCACTGTTACTGCTCTCTCGTCTTCGTCCGGATCTTGATGGAGGGATTTTCACTTATGCCAAAGAGGGCTTTGGTGAGCTAATAGGCTTCTGCTCTGCCTGGGGATATTGGTTATGCGCAGTCGTTGCCAACGTTTCCTATCTGGTTATCGTTTTTGCCGCTCTAAGTTTTTTTACTGATAAAGAAGGCATTGTCATCTTTGGTGACGGCAATACTTGGCAGTCCCTATTGGGAGAATCTATTCTACTCTGGTTCGTACATTGGTTAGTACTCCGCGGCGTTCAAACCGCAGCCGGAATCAACAAATTGGCGACAATGGCAAAATTACTGCCTTTAGGTGCTTTCATCATACTTGCCGCCATAGCTTTCAAAATGGATATCTTTCATTTCGACTTTAAAGGCATCGATCTAGGGGTTCCTGTCTGGCAACAAGTAAAAGATACCATGTTAATTACCCTTTGGGTTTTTATTGGTATTGAAGGTGCTGTTGTGGTTTCAGCCAGAGCGAAAAAACGGACAGATGTGGGTATTGCAACCATGCTGGCTGTCATTGCGGCGTTAGCAATATACATCTTGGTCACCCTACTCTCCCTTGGATTAGTACCACGACCTGAGTTAGCAGCAATGCGCAATCCATCAATGGCAAACCTGATGGTAGGACTTGTTGGTTCCGCAGGTGAAATCATTATTGCTGCCGGATTGATTGTCTCCGTCTGTGGTGCTTATCTGAGTTGGACAATCATGGCAGCCGAAGTGCCATTTATCGCTGCCCAACACGGCTCTTTTCCAAAAGTATTTAACCGGCAAAACCGCAATAATTCGCCATCATCTTCATTGTGGTTCACTAATGGCGCGGTACAACTCTCTCTCGTTTTGATCTGGTTGAGTGGAAGCAACTACAATTCATTGCTGACAATTGCATCAGAAATGATTTTAGTACCCTATTTCCTTGTCGGAGCATTTCTTTTAAAAGTCGCTTTTGATCGTAGCAATAAGGGGTTATTACTCATTGCTGTTGGAACATGCATTTATGGCATATGGCTGCTTTATGCATCCGGTTTGATGAATTTGCTATTGTCTGTTGTTCTCTATGCGCCAGGTCTTATTGTTTTTTTGTATGCACGCCGCCAAAACCCGCAGAAAAATAGCTTACATCTGGCTGAAAAGCTCACTATTGTCGCATTGCTGATAACAGCAATCCCTGCCACTGGGTTGCTAATCAAGTAATCTCGTCAGATCCAGCCATTATTTTCTTGTAATGGCTTTCTGGATTTTCATATAGCAGTTTGTTTGGTTTTTCGTTGTTCTGTCATATTTTTGTTGTTGTTATCTTTATAATTATGTTGTAACTAATATTGTTAATACAACTTGATTGGTATGATTCTTTAATCAATTCGGTTGAATTTGAAAGGTAGAGAAAGTCATATATAACAGATACATAATCTCTTAGCGTGGTTTTTTGCGTGGCTGGACCTCAACCCCCTATTCCAGATCATCATCGGCAAAGGTGTAAAACTGGTATCTATATTTGTCCTATTGGAATCGTCTCTGCCTAGAGCATTCGCACCAAAACAAAATTCGTTACGAATGCCCTGATAGAAACCAGATATTGTCCTTAAGTTATTTCAATTTGTCGGACCAATCCGCAATTGCATCCGCTGCTTCGATCGGCTTCTCAGCAGGTAGCGCGTGGCTGGCCCCGTCAATCACTGCGACAGTAACACGGTTACCGAACTCATCCTTCGCCTCCATCCGAGACGATTCAGGTCGGAACGGGTCGGAACCAGCCCGTAGATCGAGGATTGGCACCGCCCCGCCAGCCCACCAATCCTTGCGATTGGTTAGCTCGCGCGCCGAAGACTGACTTTTTATGACATCAGCATGCCAACCCTCAAGCCAAGGCGTTGGATCATTGCCTGCCGCGAAGAAGGCAAGCCTAAGTTTCGTCAGCCGCTCCTCACGAGTGGATTCAGGATCACTAATCACCATGATCGCATCCGAGAGCTCCGAGGGCCAAGATTTCGCCGCCCCTGCCAGAAGTACTATGCCACGAGTCATTTCGGGATAATCCGAAGCAATCGTCTTGGCGATCCAATGGCCATAAGCGTGCCCCACCACAATTGCCTTACCTCCCTCCGCCGCAACTACTGCCGCAAAATCGCCGGCAAAGTCGTGGAAAGTCACATTTTCCATGGGTCCGGTCGACCCCGAGATTCCGCGCGGCTCGGGCAGAGCAACGCGATAGCCGCGTGCCACTAGTTGATTCGCGAGTGGCGCAAACTCCGCTGTTCCCCTCCCGGTTGAAGCAATCATCACAATCAGCGGTCCCTCCCCGCGCATCGAATATTCGATCAGCGCCGCACCATTGGTGACGGTTTTCTGCTCTACTTCCGTGGCTAAGACGGGCTGCGCGACTGCAAACACGATGGACAAGAATCCTAATGCAAAGACGAACTGTTTCATTTTTTCCCCTTACAGAGTTAATTATAATAGAAAGTTCACATGAGAAAACTATAGAGCCATTTAATCCAGATGACTTACTTCTTAGAATAAACATTCTCAAGGAGAAAAAATATTAGCGAGAAATGATAGAACAGCAAAAAAATAACTTTTTAAGTGTAATAAATTAATTGTGATATAAATCACAATTAATTTTCTAACCAATTATTAATTAAAAGATATTCTCATTGACCAGCATAATGATTTATTACATATAATAAATAACATTAATATTAAAAAATAATCCTGTTTAAGTAAAAGATGCAGATAAAAATCTTAAATATAATATATTATCGAGTCATTCTTTGGATTTTTCATAATTAATCGCTATGATCGCCTAACTTTATCCCTAAAAAGACACATTTTGAGTTATCGTTGTTGTTATCGGATAAAAGCTATGAATATTTACATGCTGTATTGATGTTTATACAGTTCCAATTAAATCAATATTTCTACTTCCCTGACGCCATGCACGTTAGGGTTAGGATCTATTTACAATGAAAGCTAAACTGATTATTTCATCCTTACTTGTATCTTCTGTACTTATTCCTGTAGCAAATGCAGCGGACGGAAAGATTAACTTTACCGGTAATATCATCTCTAATGCTTGTAAAATCGATACTGACTCTGCGAACCAAAACGTAAACATGGGAACAATTAGCTCAACTGCATTTAGTGGTGTAGATAGTACTGCGGCTGCCACCCCCTTTAGTATTAAAATGAGTGATTGCCCACCAGAGCATACCCATGCACAAGTTAAATTTGACGGGCAGATAGACAGTAAAAATAATAATCTTCTGGCTTTATCCAATGATAAAGGTCAAGAAGTTGCTGGTGGTGTTGCTGTTGGTATCTATGAAGAAGATAATTCAACGCTAATTCCTTTGGCACAAGCTTCCAAACTCCAGGCTTTTACTGATCAAAAAACCGCAGAACTGAAGTTCATTGCAAAATATGTTGCAACAGCTCAAGCAATTAGCCCAGGATCGGGTGATGCAGTCGCTAATTTTACGATTGTTTATAACTAAAGCAGGCCAAATTTAGAACAGAACTTCATCCGCGTTTTGTTTCTAATAAAGAAGTACGGGGCATGGATGCCCGCAAATCCCACAAAATAATATAATAAAACGGAGATGTTACTGTGCAGTATCAACGTCTATTGACAATAATTTTTCTATATATCATCAGCATAAATTTCGCTATCGCAGGTGTCGTCATTGGTGGAACTCGTGTTATTTACATGAGTGACAAAAAAGAAGCGTCTATTTCTATAAATAACCCGGAAAAAGATGCCCCTTACCTGATTCAATCTTGGATCCAAGATGAAAATGACAATACGAAAACCCCTTTTATCGTTACTCCTCCCATCTTTAAACTCACAGCAGGCCATGAAAATATCCTGCGTATTGTAAAAACAGAAAGTAATCTGCCTCAAGATCGGGAATCACTTTTTTGGTTAAATGTAAAGTCTATTCCTACCTCGGTGAAATCAGATCAGAATCAATTGCAAATAACAGTTAAGTCAAAGTTTAAATTGTTTTACCGCCCTGCAAATTTAACAGAAAAGTCAAGTACCGCATACAAAAAACTCAAATTCCGTACGGAAAATAATTCATTGATCGCAGAGAACCCCACCCCTTACTTCATTTCATTCTCTTACCTTAAAGTAGATCAACATGAAATAAAACCTGCGGGCATGATTAAGCCCTTTAGCCAACTAAGCTGGCCTCTGCCGGCAAAGAACATAAAACAGGTAAATTGGAAAGCAATTAATGATTTTGGTGGTGCTACTGCCGAGGAAAAAACAACCATTTAATAAAACTATTACATTACTCTACGCCAGAAAATTAATTATGGGAAAGTACTCACAGCATAAAATTAATAAGCAACCATACAATATTGAACATTCATGGCTCTTATTAGTGCCATTTATCGCTGTTGGCGTACTTTTTTACCCGGCTAAAACTTATTCTGAAGATTATTTCAACATTCATGCACTGGAAATAGGTACTGATTTTGGTTCACCTGAAGACATTGATCTCTCTATTTTCACGCAAGATGACTATCCGCCCGGTATTTACTGGGTAGATATTTACCTTAATAGAGATAAAATAGATACCAGGAACGTAACCTTTGCCACGATAAATAATAAATTGCTACCCAAGCTGACAATTCAGCAATTACAGGATATGGGAGTAAAAGTTGATAGCTTTCCAGAGCTGATCAGTTTACCACCAGAAACAGAGTTGTCTGATTTAAGTCAATATATTCCATCAGCAAGCACCATCTTCAATTTTAGTCAGCAAAGGCTGGATATCAGTATTCCACAAGCAATATTACACAATCAGGCAAGAGGTTATGTTTCGCCTGAATTATGGCAGCAAGGATTAACTTCATTACTGATTAACTATAATTATAGTGGTTCAAATACCTGGCAAGATAATCCATCCGGCTCTACGCAGACCCATTATCTGAATCTTCGAACGGGCGTTAATTGGCAAGCATGGCGCCTACGCCATTATTCTACCTATACCAGTCGTGATAAAAGTTGGAAAAGTATTAACACCTATTTACAACGGGATATTCACGCACTAAAAGGACAATTAACGCTAGGTGATAGCTTTACCTCCTCCTATATTTTTGAGGGTGTTCAATTCCGTGGCTTACAATTAGCTTCTGATGACAATATGTTACCAGACAGCTTACAAGGTTTCGCTCCTAGTGTCCGAGGAATTGCTCAAAGTAATGCTCAAGTTACAATCAAGCAAAACGGCTATATCATTTATCAAACTTATGTTTCACCGGGCCCATTTGTCATTAATGACCTTTTCCCAACGACAACAAGTGGAGATTTGGAAGTTATTATCAAGGAAGCAGATGGTCAGGAATATCGATCAACTCAGTCTTTTTCGACGATACCGATTATGTTACGGGAAGGAGGCTTGCAATATTCGATAACACTGGGCCAATATCAATTATCAAATAATCATGGGCGAGAACCTAATTTTACCCAAGGCGCATTAATCTATGGTTTTTCTAATAATATCACTACCTATGGTGGTACGATTTTTTCAAAAGATTATCAATCCGTTGCTTTAGGATCAGGTTATAACTTTGGTATATTGGGTTCTCTCTCTTTTGACATCACTCACGCTAACACCGATTTACCATCTAATATAAGTACCAAAGGGCAATCCTACCGTTTTCAATATGCAAAAGACCTTTCATTAACAGGAACTAATTTTACTCTGGCAGGTTATCGTTATTCGACACGTGGTTTTTATGATTTTAAAGAAGCCAATGACATAGATGATGCTAATAAAAGTGACTGGCGTTACCGCACCAATAAAAGAAGTAAATTACAACTGCATATTAATCAATCTCTGGGAAATTTTGGCAGTTTATATCTGTCCGCCTTTCAACAAAATTACTGGCAACAATCTGGCTATGAACGTAATATCAACGCAGGTTATAGCACCAATTATAATAATGTTAATTACAGCTTAAATTATACCTACAGCCAACTTCCAGATACGGATAAAAATGAGCAGATCTTTTCATTCAGCATACAGATTCCATTAGATCGCTGGCTAAAAAATAGCTGGACTAGTTATAATTTTAATACCAATAAAAACAAAGATATTTCCCATCAAGTAGGTTTAAGTGGCACAGCGCTGGAAGACGATAATTTAATCTATAGTTTACAGCAGAGTTACACGAATCACGGTACTGGCGCTGGCGGTCATATTCATGCGGAATATAAAGGCGCTTATGGTCAACTTAATACTGGTTATAGCTATGATCGTCATTCGCACCAATTAAATTATGGTCTTCAAGGAGGTATTGTTGCTCACCCATACGGCATTACGCTTTCACAACATTTGGGAGATACATTGGCATTAGTCCGGGCTGATGGCGCTCAAGGAATAAAGATCCAAAATAATGTTGGTATTGCCACCGATTGGAATGGCTATGCGATTATTCCTTATGTTAGCAGTTACCGGAAAAATCGGATTGCACTGGATACGCATTCATTAGCAGATAATGTCGATATTGACGTTAATGCCCAAACCGTTATTCCTACTCGTGGGGCATTAGTCCTGGCCGATTTTAAAACCCGGATAGGTCACAGAGTTCTCATCAATCTCTATTATCAAGAAAATCCTATTCCTTTTGGTGCAGTTGTCACGTTAGAAAAACGCCATGATATCGATGAAGTAAATAGCGCTATTGTTAGTCATGAAGGGCAAGTTTACCTCACTGGTCTACCCGATAGTGGACGATTATTCGTTAAATGGGGTTATAAAGATATTCAGGAATGTGTTGTTAATTACAAATTACCGGAAAAAAGTCCTTTATCCGGTATTTATATAATAGCAGCTCACTGTAAATAACCACCCACAGGAAAACGCTATGTTTAATATTTACAATAAACTTAAATATTTTCTCATTATCACCAACTTATTAATTGGTTTGATAGTCAGTTCTTATAGTTTTGCCGCTAACTGCCAGTTTGAGAAAGGATTTAAATCAGAAATCACTCATCTCTCTTTTGGAACCTTATATGTTCCAAGGGATCAACCTATTGGCACAACAATTTATGAATATCGGGCAGATGAATTAGACAATAAAAACAATATCTTCTATTGCGATACAAATGTTAATACGTCATGGGGATACACATCCTACAAAAGTGCAGAATACAACAAGGATGCTATTTACGAGTCCGGTATTCCCGGTGTAGGTATAAGAATAAATACTTGGAGTCCCGGCTATGGTATCGACTGGTTACCCCGTATTGCTAATAACCCCGTAAGCTGCGACAATTCTGGTCGTTGGTATTGTGGTAAAACATGGGGTTATTTGACCATTCAGCTAATAAAAATAGCACCAACAACAGGTTCTGGTTTTGTCAAAAATGAGCAGTTAATTCAAGCACGGGTAAATAACCACATCGTGCATACTTACCGTTTGGGAAATACCCGAATTATTACTAAAAGCTGTTCGCTGAAAGATACCAATATTACTGTTCCTATGGGAGATATCAAAAAAATAGATTTTTCTGGTATTAATAGCACCGCAGGAGGGAAAGATTTTGAGATTATTTTAGATTGTGATGATGATGTCCAGATTCAATTAATGCTCGACGGAAAGAAAGCAAAAAATAACTTATATCACGTATGGGCGCTTGATCAAAATGATAATCATACAACTGCTTCCGGTGTAGGTATGCAAATTCTTTATAACAACCAACCTGTCATTATCCATTCACAAATCAATATTGGTAATAGCTATTCAGGTGGGAAGTTATCTATCCCTTTACACGCCCGCTATTTTCAGACCGATCGCAATATTACCCCTGGGCAGGCAAATGTAACCGCAACAATGACATTAACTTATCAGTAATTAATTTATCTGCATCAGTTATAGAAAGTTTATTTCTTGGCTGATGCGCTGTTATTTGATTGTTTTTATCTGAAAAATCTTTGAGAAAATTTCTCTTCGTGAAATCACAACATTATATATAAAATATTTTTTCTTTATTAGAGTCAATAAATGCAATAGTCGGAGTAATATAACGGCAAGGGAACGAATCCCCGGGAGCATAGATAACTATGT